>JAYTPK010000079.1:0-5195 GCA_043747295.1 Polaromonas sp.
TTTTGCGTTCTCTGCGAAACCTTCGCGCCCTCTGCGTTCAAAAAATCCACTCTTAAATCCTAAAATAAATCACCATGACCATTAAAGAACCCAAGCCCCCGCAGCCCGTAGAACTTGCCCTGCTAGCCAGCGTGTTTGTGGTGGCAGCGTGCGGGTTGCTTTATGAGCTGGCAGCGGGCGCTATTGCGTCGTATTTGTTGGGTGATTCGATTCTGCAGTTTTCCACCATCATCGGCACCTACTTATTTGCCATGGGCATTGGCTCATGGCTGTCGCGTTATTTTGAGCGGCAGCTGCCTGCGCATTTTTTGCGGATTGAGCTGCTCGTGGGTTTGGTAGGCGGTTTGCTACCCGCTATTTTGTTTATTGCCAACGCCTATGCACCACAAAGCTTTAGGCCATTGCTGTATGGCTTAGTCATGCTGGTGGGTATTTTGGTGGGCTTAGAGATTCCGCTGGTGATGCGGATTTTGAAGCGCAATGTGCAACTTAAAGACCTGGTGTCGCAGGTGTTAACGTTTGACTATTTGGGTGCTTTGGCTGTGAGTGTGGCGTTTCCGTTGGTGTTGGTGCCGCAGATGGGCCTTGTGCGCACGGGGTTGCTGTTTGGTTTGCTGAATGCTGCCGTCGCGCTGTGGGCGCTGTGGCTGTTTCGCCATGAGCTGGGCGCTTTTAAAAGCCATGCCGTGGCGGCGCTGGCCACTATTGGGGTGCTGGGTGGTGCGTTTGCAGGCGCCGACCGTATCACCAGTTTGGCCGAAGATAAGTTTTACCAAGACAAAATTGTGTTCAGTGAAAACTCACCCTATCAGCGCATTGTGGTGACGCATGGCAGAGCGGGGCATCGGCTATTTTTAAATGGCAATTTGCAGTTTGCCCAGCGCGATGAATACCGCTACCACGAGGCGCTAGTGCACCCTGCTATGGCGGCACATGGCGCGGCTAAAAAAGTAGCCGTGCTAGGCGGTGGTGACGGCATGGCCGTGCGCGAGGTACTAAAGTATCCGGGCGTGGAGTCGATCACTTTGGTGGAGCTTGACCCCAACATGACGCGGTTGTTTAGCCAAAACACTACCTTGGCCGCGCTTAATAGCCAAGCTTTGCTGTCGCCTAAAGTCAAGGTGGTCAACACCGATGCGTTTCAGTATCTTGAAAATACGACTGAGACATTTGACGTGATCATTGTGGATTTTCCAGACCCAAGCAACTTCAGTATTGGCAAGTTGTACACCACCAGTTTTTATGCGCTGCTAGATCAGCGCTTGTCTGCCAGTGGTTATGCGGTGGTACAAACCACCTCGCCACTGGCGGCACGCAAAAGCTTTTGGACCGTGGCGCGCACGATTGAAGAAGTGGGTTTGAAGACCAAGCCATACCATGCGCACGTGCCCAGCTTTGGTGAATGGGGCTTTATCATCGCCAGCCGACGGCCGTACCGCGCGCCGACTGTGCTACCAGAGGGCATGAGGTTTTTAAATTTACAAAGCCTACCGCTGCTGTTTGACTTTCCACAAGACATGGCGCGGTTAGACATGCAGCCCAACCGCTTGTCTAATCAAGTGTTGGTCACCACGTTTGAAGAAGAATGGGGCAAGGTGCAGCAGTGACTGCAATGCTGTCTACTCGCCGCAGTGTGATGGTAGCTGGCGTTTTGTCACCTCTGCTATCTGGCTGCAAACCAGCGCATGAGATCACTGGTGGCTTTACGGGCACCTCGCCCGAGCGTGGCCACCTGCTGCGTCAGCCGCACACTGATGCGCAGCCTAGCGTTACGCGCAGGGTGCACACGCTGATAGCGGGCGGCGGCGTAGCGGGCTTGTCAGCCGCCCGCGCCCTGCGCTTGCAGGGCATGGATGATTTTGCACTGCTTGAACTAGAAGACAGTGCAGGCGGCAATGCCCGCGCAGGCAGTATGGCGGGCATGGCGCATCCTATTGGGGCGCACTACTTGCCGGTGCCTGGCGATGCAGCGCCCGAGACGCAAGATTTTTTAGAAGAGCTGGGTGTGCGCCAGCGCGTAGCAGGCCGCTGGCAGTATGACGAGCGCGTTTTATGCCACAGCCCGCAAGAGCGTTTGTACTTTAACGGAGCGTGGCAAGACGGCCTGCTGCCCACGGCAGGTGTTGGTGCAGCCACCACGGCGCAGTATACGCAGTTTGCCCAGCTGGTTGAACGTTGGCGCAACACGGGCGCGTTTCAAATTCCAAGGATAAATACGGCTATAGTCCATGGTTTTATTGCTCAGTTAGCTATGCCTTTTGTAGCGTACCTTGATGCGCAAGGCTTAACTGATTTGCACCTGCGCTGGTACCTAGACTATTGCTGCCGCGACGATTATGGTGCTGGTATAGACACCGTGAGCGCATGGGCAGGTATCCATTATTTTGCGGCACGCCACGGCTTTTCAGCCCCTGGCCAAGCTAACCAGCAAACCGAGCAAGACAAACAACGCGATGGTGTGCTGACCTGGCCGCAAGGCAATGCGTATTTAACGCAAGCCTTGGTCAAACCACTGGGCGAGCGCCTGCACACGCAGCGATTGATCGTCAAAATTACCGAGGACAGGGCAGGCGTGACGGTGGACGCGCTGAACCAGCAGACGCAGGCCATTGAGCGATGGCAAGCGCAGCGCTGCATCGTGGCGCTGCCGGTGTTTATTGCAGCGCGGGTGGTGGACAATGCGCCAGATTTTGTGCGCCACGCTGCGCAGCACACCAGCTACGCTAGCTGGCTGGTGGCCAATGTGCAGATTAACGCTGCCTTGCAAGACACGGGAGGCGAAAAGGGCGGCGCTGCGCCGTCGTGGGACAACGTGATTTACCAAGCCTCCACTGATAGTGCAAGTGCAGCCCACAGCGCACCCACAGGCCTAGGCTATGTCGACGCCATGCACCAAAGCACGCGCACGGCACCTGGCCCCAGCGTGCTGACCTACTACCGCGCACTGGGCACCAGCGTGCAAGCGCGGCGTGAGTTGCTGACTAAGCCTTGGGCTGCGCACCGCGATGACACCTTGGCTGATTTAGCGGTTGCCCACCCCGACGTGTACCAACGCGCCGTGCAAGTGAGCATTACCCGCTATGGGCACGCCATGGCGGTGCCTACACCCTCATTTATCAATGAAATAGCCTTGCAGTCCAGATATTTACTGCTCAAGCAGCTATCAAAAAAAGAGCGCTTTGGTATTTCGGACACCGCCGCAGTTACCCCAGCCACGGCCCGGCTGCGCTTTGCCCACAGCGACTGGTCGGGGTATTCGGTGTTTGAAGAAGCGTTCAGAGCAGGCATGTTGGCTACGCTGCATGGCTAGCGCCAATGTGGTGACTAAGTGGTGACGAAGTGGTGACGAAGTGGTGACAAAGTAATGGCTATTGGGGTTTAACTTTACCCGGCAATTACCTGGTGGCACTGCACCTGCTGCCTAGCCTGCCTACAATGGCTTATATGAAAAAAGTGACATGGATAGCAGGTGCGGTAGTAGTGGCTTTGGCTGGCGGTGGTGCGTGGTGGTATACCCAGCGCGCCAAAGCTGACGAGGTGAGCTACCGCACCGCCAAAATAGAGCGCGGTAATTTGCAGGCCACGGTGTCGGCCAGTGGCGCGGTTAACCCTGTCAAGCAGGTGTCGGTGGGCACGCAGGTTAGCGGGCAGATCAAAGACATTTATGTGGACTTCAACTCTGAGGTGAAAGCCGGGCAGTTAATTGCGCTGATTGACCCCGAGACGCTGGAATATCGCGTGCGGCAAGCGCAGGCTGACCTGGACGCCGCCCGCGCCGCCGTGCTAACCGCGCAGGCCAATATTGCAGCCAGTAACGCAGCGGTGTCGCGCGCCAAGGTAGACCAGATCGAGTCGCAGCGCGACTTAGACCGCCAGCAGTCCTTGGCTGACAAACAGTTTGTGGCGCAAAGCGTGGCTGACAAAGCGCGTGCGCTGGTCAGCTCTAGCAGCGAATCGGTGAAAGCCGCGCAAGCCCAGCTGGGTGTGACGCAAGCGCAGATTAAAAGCGCACAGGCCAATGTGCAGCAGCGCGATGCAGCGCTGGCGCAGGCACGCATTGATTTGTCGCGCACCAAGATCACCTCGCCGGTGGACGGTATTGTGATCAAACGCGCGATAGAAAAAGGCCAAACTGTGGCCTCTAGCTTGCAGTCGCCTGAGCTGTTTGTGATTGCACAAAACCTGTCAGACATGCAGGTGGACGCGAGCATTGACGAGAGCGATGTAGGGCGTATTCGTAACGGGCAAAAAGCCAGTTTTACGGTAGATGCTTTTCCGGGCCAAACGTTTGACGGCGAAGTGCGCCAAGTGCGTAAAGCGGCGCTGACCGTGGCCAACGTAGTGACCTACATAGCCGTGGTGGGCTTTACCAACACAGGCAACCGCTTGCTGCCGGGCATGACTGCCAACGTGCGCGTGGTAACCGACCAGCGACAAGATGTACTGAAAGTACCTAACGCTGCGCTGCGAGTGCGCATAGCTGGGGTAGAGCCTGCGGCGCAGGGTGCGTCTGCACCTGCGCAGGGTGCATCGGGCGCTGCGTCTGGTGCTACGTCAGGTACTGCAGTGGGCCAATCACGCTTCAGCTTCATGAGCCAGGCAATAGCGCAGCCTGCAGGTGGGGGTGCAGGCGGTGGTCAAGGCGGTGGTTCGTCTGCGCAGCGTGAACGCTTGGTCAATGAGTTGCAATTGAATGATGAGCAAAAGACCAAACTCGATGCGATCTACAGCGACATGCGCCCCAGGTTTGCAGGCATGCGCGACTTGCCCGACGACGAACGCGCAGCCGCACGCGAGAAAATCACCGCTGAGGTTCGCCAAAAGATAAACGCCATGTTGACCGCTGAGCAGCGCACCAAATACCAAGCGCTGATAGCCAATGCCCCAGCGCGCGGGGGACAAGCTGCGCCGGGCAATTCAGGGGGCGGTAGCATCAATGCTAACAATCCACCTGCCGTAACCGCAGCAGCTGAAAACGTAAATGCTACTAATTCTGTAGCTAATAAACCAACAAATACTGGGACTACAGGCAAGAAAGAGGCTAAAAAAATCATTGCTTCTGCATCAGTATCTGCACCAGTTCCTGCAGCAATAGCCGCTACTGCAACAATTCCAACAACAACACCTACACCAGCAGCATCGGCTGCAGGCAGTACACCCAGTAGCCCTGCGGGCAGCCCGTCCAGCGCAGGCGG
>JAYTPK010000080.1:0-5914 GCA_043747295.1 Polaromonas sp.
TGCAGCAAAAAAGAAGAGGCCAAGCCCGCAGCCCCCGCTGCTGCGCCAGCCGCTGCAGCATCTGCTGCCAAGGCTGAGCCACTAAAAATCGCCTTTGCCTACGTAGGCCCCGTAGGCGACGGCGGCTGGACCTTTGCGCACGACAACGGCCGCAAAGCCATCGAAAAAGAATTTGGCGACAAAGTGGTCACCAGCTTTGTAGAAAAAGTACCTGAGTCCGCTGATGCTGAACGCGTCATCCGCGACATGGCCACACAAGGCAACAAGCTAATTTTTGGCACCACCTTTGGCTACATGGACCCAATGATGAAGGTAGCGCCTGATTTCAAAGGCGTAAAGTTTGAGCACGCCACGGGCTTTAAAACCGGCGAGAACATGCGCACCTACGACAGCCGCACCTACGAAGGCGCGTACATGGCCGGCGTGATCGCAGGCAAGATGAGCAAAAGCGGCACGCTGGGCGTAGTGGCCTCGATACCAATTCCTGAAGTGGTGCGCAACATCAACAGCTTCACCATGGGCGCGCAGTCGGTGAACCCCAAAGTCAAAACCAAAGTGATCTGGGTGCAAGAGTGGTTTAACCCACCTAAAGAAACCGAAGCCGCCACCGCGCTGATCAACGGCGGTGCCGACGTGTTGTTCCAAAACACCGACTCATCTGCTGTGCTGCAAACCGCCGAGAAAATGGGCAAGCGCGCATTTGGCTGGGACAGCGACATGACCGCCTACGGCCCCAAGGCCCACCTAGGCTCAGCCGTCATTAACTGGGGCCCATACTACGTGAAAGCCACGCGCGAAGCGCTAGAAGGCAAGTGGGCCACAGGCAGCAGCTGGTGGGGCGTGAAAGAAGGCGCCATTGACATGGTCAGCGTAGCCGCCGACGTGCCAGACGACACCAAAAAGCGCATCGACGAGATCAAAGCAGGCCTGAAAGCCGGCACCTACAACATCTGGAAAGGCCCGATCACTGGGCAAGACGGCAAAGAGATTTTGGCCAAAGACGCAGTAGCTGATGACAAGTTCCTCTCCGGCGTGATGTTCTACGTTAAAGGCGTAGAAGGCAAGATTCCTGGGGGCGATAAGAAGTAATCTTCTTATTTTGTTTCAGTAAAAAAGCTGCCTTCAGGCAGCTTTTTTTATGTTCTAGCATCACTTGGCTGGCGAAGGAATCAATTGACTAAAGCGATGGTTGTTTGATACGCCTGGTTTCGCAAGCTCTTGTGCATCCACTTAAAGCTGCGTGCCAAGCAACTAGGCAGTTTTGAATGGCAGTTGCAAAATCAAAGGCTCAGGCGAATTCAATCGCTCTATCGTCAGTACCAAATCAAAAGAACTGGTCTTTGATATTCCGAGCTTCAAAATGGACGCTGCTGCAATTGCTTTTAAAGTTTCACTGGGTACAACGGTCTGTGGTGTATTCAGCTGAATCGAAAGTATCCGACCCAGACCAGAGGGTCGTTGCAGTACGCCTCTTCTTTCTGCAGGCCATTCTGATGGGGCTGTTGTGCTGGGTGACTTAAACATCATAGGTTGACGGTAGTCATCACTATCTACTGTCACGTCAATGTGCATGCCTGCAGGAAGGTAGGGCGGCTTAAAAGCCCATGTCTGCGAGGTAAATGCAGCCTCGTTGGGCTTGTCACGCCAAGCGATGCCAAAAGGGTTGGTACCTGCGGTCTTCCATTGCGCTCTCTCGTAGAGGCCTGTGCGGGCTATGTCTTTACAACGAACGCTGTCGGTGTCATCTATCCACAGTAGCTCCAGGAACATGTTTTCAAAACAGTAGCAAATATTGCGTGTACCTTGCCCAGCATGTTGCCTACGGTAGGTTTCTGTAATACCCATTGAGCGAAGATAGTCAATCTCTGGCCCGAGTGGATCGATAAGGACAAAAACGTGGTCGATTTCCATGATTGATCTTATCAGCGCAGCCAGAGGCCCGCATCGAGTCTAGCTTTCCAGCGCGCACCCTTAGGCACACGACGCCTGACCAAGTCGAGCAGTACAAGCCTTCGCCAAGCCATAATACCCACATGATTGAACGCATGCTTTGGCACCCCGTAGCTTTGTCCACCGACGTGGCAAACAAACCTGTGGCTGTGCAGCTGCTGGGCGAGGCGGTGGTGTTGTGGCGCGACGCGCAGGGCACTCCGCATGCTTGGGCAGACAAATGCCCGCACCGTGGGGCTAAGCTGTCGATGGGGCGTATTGAGGTGGATGCAAAGGGCGCTAGTAGGTTGGAATGTGCCTATCACGGTTGGCAGTTTGACGGGACAGGACATTGCACTCTGGTGCCTGCGCTGCCTGCATTTGCACCGACGCCTGCGCACTGCGCTAAGACTTTTACGGCGTGCGAAGCGTATGGTTTGGTGTGGGTGCAGCTAGATGCTGCGCAAACTCAGCTGCCTGCTTTTGCGGCTGATGTTGACACGCAGTTGCGCAAAATTGCCTGCGGGCCCTATGACGTGGCCACCAGCGCACCGCGTGTGGTGGAAAATTTTTTAGACATGGCGCATTTTGGTTTTGTGCATGAAGGTCTTTTGGGCGCACGTGACACCACCGCGCAGGCTGACTATGCTGTGGAGCGCACTACGCATGGCATACGTGCTACGGGCTGTCGCGCATGGCAGCCGCAAAGCCATGTGCACGCCAGCCAAGGCTCTGATGTGTCTTACACCTATGAGGTGGTGTCGCCGTATTGCGCGCAGCTGGCCAAGGTGCCCGATGGCGGTGTGATAGTGGATGGCAAGGCCGTGCAGTGGCGCGAGTCGATAGCGCTATGGGTGTGCCCCGTATCGCCTGAGGCCAGCCGCGTGTGGTTTACCATGGCGGTGGCAGATTTTGAAACGGCGGCCGTTGAACTGCAAAACTTTCAAAACACCATCTTCATGCAGGACAAGCCGATTTTAGAATCGCAAAGCCCTGCGTGCTTGCCGCTCAATTTGCGGGCCGAGCTGCACACTGCAGCCGACAAAGCATCAGCCGCTTACCGCCGCTATCTGCAAGACAGCGGCATTACTTTTGGAGTGTGTTGAGATGCAAACTAAAATCGATTTAGTCAAACCGATTGCCGCAGACCGCCTGCCCGAGCTGCTGTGCCGCATGCCTAAGGCTGAGCTGCATATCCACATTGAAGGCTCGCTGGAGCCTGAGCTGATTTTTGCTTTGGCAAAGCGCAATGCGATAAGCATCCCGTACAAAAGCGTTGAAGATTTGCGCAAAGCCTATGCGTTTAGCAACCTGCAGAGCTTCTTGGATATTTACTACGCCGGTGCCTCGGTGTTGATCAAAGAACAAGACTTCTACGATATGGCCCAAGCATATATTGCTCGGGCAGCTACAGATAATGTAGCAAGAGCCGAAATTTTCTTTGACCCGCAAACCCACACTGCCCGTGGTGTGGGCATGGACACAGTGATCAACGGCTTGCACCGCGCATGCGCAGATGCCAAGGCTAAGCATGGCGTGGACGCGGCGCTGATCTTGTGCTTTCTGCGTCATTTAAGCGAAGAGGAAGCGTTTGAAACGCTAGAGCAAGCGCTGCCCTACCGTGATAAATTTATTGGCGTAGGCCTAGACAGTAGCGAGCTGGGCCATCCGCCCGAGAAGTTTGCCAAAGTGTTTAAGCGCTGCAAAGACTTAGGCTTTCACTTGGTGGCCCACGCAGGCGAAGAGGGCCCGCCCGCGTATGTGTGGAGCGCGCTGGATGTGTTGCAAGTGCAGCGCATAGACCACGGCGTGCAGTCCACCAAAGACGCGCTATTGATGCAACGCTTAGCCAAAGACCGCATTCCGCTGACCGTATGCCCGCTGAGCAACCAAAAGCTGTGTGTCTACCGCAACTTGGCTGACCACAACCTAGGCCAGCTGCTGGACGCTGGCCTGTGCGCCATGGTGAACTCTGATGATCCGGCGTATTTTGGTGGTTACATTAACGACAACTTCA
Source organism: Polaromonas sp. (assembly GCA_043747295.1). Lineage (GTDB taxonomy): Bacteria > Pseudomonadota > Gammaproteobacteria > Burkholderiales > Burkholderiaceae_C > JAAFIP01. The sequence continues at coordinate 3,947 of JAYTPK010000080.1, forward strand.
CCCAAACCTTTGCTGCCACTGGGCTAACCGCACAGCACGCTTATCAGCTGGCTTGCAACAGTTTTGAGGCCAGTTTTATCAGCGCAGAGCAAAAACGCCGTTACAACGACCGCGTGAGCGAGGTTTTTGCTACTTTTTACTGAGCCTAGAGGCCCCAGCCCACGCCCCCTGTAGCCCTAGCGGGTACACTCAAGGGTTGCGCCAAGTCGGGGCCATTTGTCCCGTCTGCTGCTGCACCGTTTGGGGATGTGATTTTGATTCGCCGTATTTTTATCAGCTGGGGCTTTGTGCTTAGCCTTTGCACTTTAGGTGCTTCCGTGTGGGCTCAAGCCAGCCCATCACCCCATCCTATTTTTGTGCTTAATTCGTTAGATGCCAATATCAGCGTGATCGACCCAGTCACTTGGGCTGAAAAGCAGCGCATTCCTACCGGCAAAGAGCCGCACCACCTGTACCTTACACCCGATGAAAAGTCGATCATTGTGGCCAATGCAGGCAGCGATTCATTGACGTTTTTAGACCCCAAAACTGCGCTAGTCCAGCGCACCATCAAAGGCGTGTTAGACCCTTACCATTTGCGCTTTTCTCCTGATATGAAGTGGTTTGTGACGGCGGCTAACCGTTTAAACCACGTCGACGTGTACCGCTGGGACGGCAAAGACATGGCCTTGGCCAAGCGCATCCCTACAGCTAAAACACCCAGCCACATGTGGATTGACAGCAAGTCCACCACTGCCTACGTCACCATGCAAGACAGCGACGAGCTGATTGCTGTTGACTTGGCAACACAAACTATCCGCTGGCGCACGGCTACAGGTGCGACACCGGCTGATGTCATCATGACCAGTGATGACCGCTATGTGCTGATAGGCCTGACGGGCGGCGACGCTGTGCAAGTGTTTGACGTGACCGGCAAAGAACCCAAGCTGGCCAAAACTATCAAAACTGGCCAAGGCGCGCACGCTTTTCGCGCAGCAGGCGACAAGCGCCACGTGTTTGTTAGCAACCGCGTGGCCAACACCATAAGCAAGCTGGATATGCAAACCCTTGAGGTGGTCAGCAGCTTTGCCGTGCCTGGCGGGCCGGATTGCATGGATGTGTCAGCTGATGGAAAATTACTCTATGTCACCGCACGTTGGGCCAAAAAACTCACTGTGGTCGATATTGAATCACGCCGCATTGTGCGCCAAGTCAACGTAGGAAGGTCTCCCCATGGTGTTTGGACTCTTGACCACGCAGCCCGCCAATAAGCGCGTAGCCAGTGCAGTGCAGCTGGCTAAGGCTATTATTTGTATAGCTGGCCCAATAGTATCTATGGGCGCAGCAGCCCAATTGTTTGGCAAAAAAACCGCACCAGCAGCGCCCGCAGCGCCGCCCAACGCACCTGCCCCTACGTGCGACAAGCCGCTGTACCTCACACTAGACACTGGCCACATGGACGTGGCGCAGATGATGGCCGACGTGTTAAATAAGCACCAAGTTAAAGCCACGTTTTTTGTAGCCAATGAAAAAACCAAAGATGGCAAAGAATCGATGAGCTTTGAGTGGGGCCAAAAGTTTTGGGCCCAGCGCGGCCAAGAGGGGCATGACTTTGCCTCCCACACTTGGGACCATGTGTACTGGAAGGGCGACGCCAAAGGCATAGCACCTGCGTTTATGGTGCAGGCCACGGCAGGCGCGCTGGCAGGCCGCAGCTTTACCTGGGAGCCTAAAAAATACTGCGACCAGATCAACCAAGCGCGTGAACGTATTGAAGACTTCACTGGCAAAAAAGCCTTGCCCATTTGGCGCGCACCGGGTGGCAAAACGTCTAAAAAACTCATCGACATGGCCGAAGAATGTGGCTACAAGCATGTGGGCTGGGCGCCAGCAGGATTTTTGGGTGACGAGCTGCCAGATTCAGCCGCCAGTAACGACGCGCTGCTCAAGCGTGCGCTGGTCAATATCAAAAGTGGCGATATTTTGATG
>JAYTPK010000081.1:0-2219 GCA_043747295.1 Polaromonas sp.
TTAGGCCGCTGGGGCGTGCCCTCGGGGCCGTATGTTGTGTTGCCCATACTGGGGCCTTCTACGGTACGTGACGGGATTACAGCTGTATTGGAAACCCAGTACGACCCCGTCTCGCAAATCAATCCCTCGCGCGACCGTCTGGCTACCAATGCGTTTCGTGTTGTTAATTCGAGGGCTAATTTTTTGCGTTTAGGCACTCTGCTAGACGATGCTGCGCTAGACAAATACAGTTTTACACGCGATGCTTATTTAGCCAAACGCAATGCCGACGTAGCGCGGTCAGCCAACAAGTCGCCCGGTGAGAAATCTGATCAAGAAGATGATGACATGGGCGGCGAAGACTTCAGTAAACCGCCTGCTGCCGACAAGCCCGCACCCACCCCAGCGGCGGTCGAACCACCCAAAACTCCGTAAATCTATTCGTAAATCCAGACGTAAACAGTGCAAGCGAATGCCGCAAACAGGCCCAAATCTGCGCAATTGATCACAAATAACCGTGTTCAGATACGTCTACCTAAAACCACCGTCGTCCCAAGCACCTAGGATTGCGTTATCAGATCACGGTCTATGCCGTTAAAGGAAATGTTATGTTGATGAATCGCCGTTGGTTTACTGTTATCAGCTCTCTAGCACTTAGCGCAAGCTTGGGCCTGTCTAGCGCTGCTTTGGCACAAACTGCAGAAGGCCCTGACGTGCTGATCAAGCGCCTGTCTACCGAGGTTCTTGATTCCATCAAAGCGGACAAAGGCATACAGTCAGGCGACACCAGCAAAGTCATCGCGTTGGTAGACAGCAAAGTGATGCCCAATGTGAACTTTGCGCGCATGACGGCATCTGCTGTGGGCCGTAACTGGAGACAAGCCACGCCAGAACAACAAAAACGCCTGCAGGATGAATTCAAAATTTTGCTGGTACGCACTTACTCGGGTGCATTGTCTGAAGTGCGCGACCAAACCATTGCCATGAAGCCCCTGCGCAGTGCGCCCGAAGACACTGAAGTCGTGGTGCGTACCGAAATCAAAGGCCGCGGCGACCCTATCCAGCTGGACTATCGCATGGAAAAAGCCCCTGCAGGTTGGAAGATCTATGACCTGAACGTTTTGGGTATCTGGCTAGTGGAGACTTACCGCGCCCAGTTTGCGCAAGAAATCAGCGCCAGTGGTATTGACGGCTTGATCACCAAGCTGGCAGACCGCAATAAAAACGCCAAGAAATAAATTACACGGTAGACAGGCCCACCATGCTGATGCTCCCTAGCGAAATCACCCACAGCAGTGCGCGCGGTTGCGCGCATATGCTAGCGCAAGCCTTGCAGCACAGCGACACTGCGGTGGTGGCCGATGCCTCAGATCTAGTGCGTTTTGACTCGTCTGCACTGGCCGTGCTGCTAAACTGCCGCCGCGAGGCGCAAGTTGCGGGCAAAACGTTTTCTGTGCGCGCGCTGCCGCCTAAGCTGCGTGCGCTGGCCAGCATGTACGGCGTGGCCGAACTGCTGCCTGCAGCGCCCTAAGCCGCGCCTTCAGTGCAATAAAGTACAGACTCTGGCGCGATTGAGAACCTGCTAGTGGTCTTCAAGGTAGTCTCAAGCCCTACAATCAAGGGGTCATGCCAGCCATTTCAGTCCAATCCGTCACAAAACACTACTCTGGAGCGCACGGCATTTTAACCGCGCTCGACCACGTCAGCCTGGACATAGAGCAGGGTGAATTTTTTGGGCTGCTTGGGCCCAACGGCGCTGGCAAAACCACCTTGATCAGCATTTTGGCGGGCTTAACCAGTGCCTCATCAGGCCACATTTTGGTGCACGGGCATGACGTTCGTACCGACTACGCCAACGCCCGCCGCAAGCTGGGCGTGGTGCCGCAAGAGCTGGTGTTTGACCCATTTTTCAACGTGCGCGATATCTTGCGCATTCAGTCGGGTTACTTCGGCATTAAAAAGAATGACGCTTGGATTGACGAGCTGTTGCACAGCTTGGGCCTGGCGGACAAAGCCAGCTCCAATATGCGCCAATTGTCGGGCGGCATGAAGCGCCGTGTGCTGGTAGCGCAGGCGCTGGTGCACAAGCCGCCCGTCATCGTGCTGGACGAACCTACCGCCGGCGTAGACGTAGAGCTGCGCCAAACCTTGTGGCAGTTTATTGCCAAGCTGAATAAGCAAGGCAGCACGGTGCTGCTGACCACCCATTATTTAGAAGAAGCCGAGGCGCTGTGCAGCCG
>JAYTPK010000082.1:0-2440 GCA_043747295.1 Polaromonas sp.
CCCCAAGGCGCGAAGGCCCCCTCGGGGAGCAGCGCAGCACACGCAGTGGCAAGCGTGGGGACACGCTACATCGGCAGGTTCGCGCCATCACCTACCGGCCCCTTGCATGCAGGCTCACTGGTGGCTGCGCTGGCCAGTTGGCTAGACGCACGGGCGCACGGCGGCACATGGCTGGTGCGCATTGAAGACATTGACACGCCGCGCTGCGTGCCCGGCGCTGACCAGGAAATATTGCGCCAGCTGGCCGCCTGCGGCCTGGTGCCAGATGCGCCGCCGCTTTGGCAATCACAACGCAGCGCAGCCTACCAAACCGCGCTGGACAGCCTGATTGCACAAAAACTAGCCTACCCCTGTGGTTGTTCGCGCAAAGATATTGAAGCCGCCTGGCTGGCTACCGGGCTAGCCAAGCCACGCCATGGCGAGCTGGTCTACCCCGGCACTTGCCGCCATGGCTTGCAGGGTAAAAAAGCTGCTTCCTACCGACTAAGAACCGATATTATCCATACAAAACAGGCTTTGCAGCCCGTAGAACCTGCTCAACCAGCTATTGAATTAATAGCTGACAGTCAGCTTGCTGCAGCATCCACCGTACATTGGCAAGACCGCATGCTGGGGCCGCAGCAGCAACCTGTGGCCCAGCAAGTGGGCGACTTTGTGCTGCGCCGCGCCGATGGCCTGTGGGCTTACCAATTGGCTGTGGTGGTAGACGACGCGGCACAAGGCATCACCCATATCGTGCGCGGTGAGGATTTAGCAGACAACACTGCACGCCAAATTGTGCTGCAACACGCCTTAGGTTACGCTACGCCGCAGTACTTGCACACACCACTGGTTTTGGCAACAGATGGGCAAAAACTGTCCAAGCAAAACAGCGCGCAACCGCTGGACATTGGCCAGCCCACGCAGTGTTTACAAGCTGCAGCACAGCATTTAGGCTTAACAGCACATCATGCGCTGGTAAATGACGGGCTGGTAAATGACGCACTGGTAAATGACCAGCTAGCCAGCTGCATCACGCAGTGGGCAGCGCTGCACGCCAAGCCTGGCTGACACATTAAGCGGGCACGTGCCGCTGCACATAATGCGCATCACGCGGAGCACGCGCATTATGTGCAGCACACCCATTACACAATCCTAGCTGCGCTCTACAATCAAGGTTGTATGACAGACCCCACCCACTCCTTGCCACCGCACAGCGCACCCTCTGCCACCATCGCGCCGTCCCAAAGCGCCAAACACCGCCCCATCCGCAGCTTTGTGCTGCGCACGGGCCGCACCACGGTAGGCCAGGCCAAAGCGCTGGAAGACCTGGGGCCGCAGTACCAACTACCTTACCAGGAAGCTACTATTGATTTAATAGCTGCTCGAGCAGGTATTACGGCCCAAACAGGCCAAAACGTATCTAAAACTATCCTTGAAATAGGCTTTGGCATGGGCGAGGCCACGGCGCATATTGCGCGTTTGATGCCGCAGACTTTACTGCTGGCCTGCGAGGTGCATCCACCTGGTGTGGGGGCGCTGCTCAAACGTATTGGCGACGAAGGTATCGGCAACATCCGCATCATCCAGCACGACGCCGTGCAGGTGCTACACCACATGCTAGCGCCGAACAGTTTGGACGGGGTGCATATTTTCTTCCCCGACCCGTGGCATAAAAAGCGCCACAACAAACGCCGCCTCATCCAGCCACCACTGGTCGCGCTGCTAGCCTCGCGCATCAAGCCAGGTGGCTACCTGCATTGCGCCACCGACTGGCAACACTATGCTGAGCAGATTTTGCAAGTGCTAGGCGATGAGCCAACGCTGCAGAACACCGCACCCGCCGCCGCTACGGGTACCCTCGCCGAGGCCGAGGCTGAGGCCGCCGCAAGCGCTGACGGCTACGCACCCAAGCCTGACTATCGGCCCCTGACCAAATTTGAAAATCGCGGCATCAAGCTTGGCCACGGTGTGTGGGACATAGTATTTAAGAAAATTTAAGCTTCAGCTTTGATGGTTATCCTGGCGCTACTGCTCATAGTGTAAAAACCCGGCATTTGCCAATTAATGCACTGTCACATCCTGCAGGTGCTGGCTATACTGAAATTCTGTGTGCTGTCAGCTTATTGCCATCGCACTGCACGCACGCACGCAGGAGCCCTATGCAATTACGCTTTTTCAGCCTGGTCAAAATCACGTTGGCCGCAACGCTATTACTCGGTGCTAGCCACCACAGCATAGGCCAAAATCCTATCGCTCTGCCCGCACCCAACATGGCATCGCAAGCGGGTTTCAATACCACTTGTAGCGCACTAAAGAAAATACCTGCCAACCAAGCCAGTGCCTTGACCCAACAGAACGCGCAAGCTTGGGTGATATGCAATGACATTGCACTGCTGCAACAAACCGCCGCGTGGGCGTTTAACGCATTCAAGCGCCTGGATTCTCGCGGCTCTGACCG
>JAYTPK010000083.1:0-40433 GCA_043747295.1 Polaromonas sp.
CTCACGTCTTTCAAAATATGCCGTTTGGGCGGCACAATTTTGCCTACCCGGTTCATCGTAAATACGTATTGCGCCATAGCTGTGAAATTTCCAAAAAACAGTGGTCTGCGGGGCTAAATTGGCCCGGCTAACCCATCATTGTCCCCGATAACTTGAGTTTCTTTGTGAAAACAGGTTTTTAGGGTCTACAAAGTGGCTCAGGGCCTAGATTTACTTCAATTTTTTGGATTTCTACAATTTATGAGATCAGGAGCCGGGTATTAAGGGCTACCTCAGCACGTTTGCAGCGGTTGAAGAATTTGCGCTGCAAAATTTTTCGAAAACACATACATGGACACCCCCTAAATGTCAAGTGAGAAATTCATGCTGACCAATCCAGGTATAGATTGCATCCGTACATTCGGATTTAAGTAGCATTGACACACTACCCATCCCTGATGGAATTTGCTGGTGGGCTCCACTATCGCGCGAACGCACTCAAATTTATGGTGCTGCGTGTTTGTCGGGTTATTCCCACCCCGGTCTGACCTGTATTTGCCATCACTGCCTGCTCACTTGAGCAATCGGTTCGGTTTCCCCCTGTAGTTGTGTTTTGCTTGAATTTCAACTTCTCTGGAGCCAGCTCTTTAGCTTACGCCTTGGCAAAGCGCGCATCCACACAGCCCGGCTCATAATTGCGCCCTGTCTTGAGCACCGCCCAGACGATGCGCGCATTCCTCGGGGCCAGCGCTACGGTGGCTACATTGATGTGCTTGCGCTCAAGCAAACCTTCCAGCCATGTCTGCTTTTGGGGCAACGCTGGCACGCCCATGCCCTCACCCTGATCAACAGTTTCCCTGGCCTGCATCGACCTCAGGTCTTGGCCAGCCGCGAGGACGGTGCTTGGTTGGTTTGGCGTACACAAGGCAGCCTCACCTTGCATGACCCCTGAGCCTTTGCGCTTGTGCTTCTTCTGGGTTGCGCAAATCACCGAGCGCGCCCCATGCACTAATAGATGACGCAGATAGCTGTCACCGCGTTTGCTGATGCCCTTCATATGCGTCTTTCCGCCACTGGAGTGCTGGGCTGGCACCAAACCGAGCCAGACGACCAACTCCCGGCCATTCTTAAAGACACTTACATCGCCGATACCCGCAACCAAGGCGCTGGCGCTGATGGGGCCGATACCGGGGATGGTTTGCAACTGGCGCACCACAGGGGCCGTGCAGGCGGATTTGATTTGCTTGTCCAACGCCACGATCTTGTCGTGCAGGAACTTGAAGTGCTCGATCAAACTGTCTACGAGCACCCGAAAGCGCCCGGGCAGGCTGTTACTGGCATCTTCAATCAGTTCGGGCACCCGGTTGGTGATATGGCTGATGCCTTGGGGAATGATCAGCCCGTACTCGGCCAATAAACCGCGAATCCGGTTGGCCGCAGCAGTGCGCTCTTTGACAAACGCCTGGCGGGCGCAATGCAAGGAGCGCTCGGCTTGCTGCTCGATGGTCTTGATGGCGACAAAGCGCATGCGCGGACGAGTGACGGCTTCGCAGATAGCACTGGCATCAGAGGCGTCATGTTTGTTGCCTTGCACGTAGCGCTTGGCGTGTTGCGGGGCAATCAGGCGTACTTCGTGGCCCATGCTGCGGATCAGACGTGCCCAGTGGTGGGCGCTGGAGCAGGCCTCCATAGCGACCACGCAGGGTGGCTGCAACTGGAAGAACTCGGCCAGTTTGTCGCGCTTAATGGGCTTGTTAAACACTTGCCTGCCTTGCGCGTTTGCGCCGTGAACTTGGAAGATGTTCTTGGCCAAGTCTAGTCCGATGGTGGTGACGGGAGTAGAGTTCATGCTGGACGCTCCTGCTTACGCAATAAGTGGTTGATGGGACTTTCACTTTGACAGCAAGCTTGCTGTTTGTGAAGGTGGGGGTGTCCATACCATTGCGCAATCCTGCTAAGTATTTGCCCGTTTGGTAATACGACGCGCCTTGCTCCAAATTTTCATCACAAACACGTTCAACCACCGCTTGCTGGGTTTTGTATGCATCCATACAGAACAGACTTGGTTTGCTTGCCAATGCTCTTGCAATATGCACCCAAGCTAGCGGCGCGAATTCAGCGTATTTAAAAATTTGTGGATGCTACCAATCCAAACACACTAGGCTAAGAACGGCAATTTGACAGCAACATCGTTCTACGTCGCCCTATTGAAGGTGAGGTTGTTATTGATGTGCTGAAAGGGCAACGTATTGGAGGTGTCGAACTTCGGGAGAAGTTGCTGTAATCGACCACCCCTGATCGCAGCTCTGGCGCGTACAGCCCATCAATATCCGTCACACAGGCCACATCGTTCACTATTATTTTCATAGCTGCTTGAGCAGTAAATACTTGGACTATTAGCCTATATTGCTTATAAACTGCATATAAAAAGCGTTTTAGCAGGCTAACAGAAACGGCTGGTAGGCTCTAGGCTTTAGCAGCACTCTCGCGCTACTAAAAATTACTGCAAAGTAAAGACTATGGAGCCTTGACCGCCGCTGCCCGCGAACGGGCTGGTGGGTGTGCCGGCAACACCACCGTTGCTGCTTGCGCTGAAAGTGCTACCCACCGGGCCTGTACTACCCCCAGCTCCACCGCCACAGCTGTAGCTTCCACCACCACCACCATAGCCGCCGCCACCGCTACCTCCTCTGCCAAATCCTGAGCCAACTCCACCTGTGCCCGTGCCTTTGCCAGCGCCACCCGAGTTGGCGGAGCTTGACACACCCTCCGCACCTGCGCCGCCGCTGTTGGCATTAAAGCTATTACCCCCCTTAGCGACAGGTATTTGCCCGACGAGAGCAACGCTGCCAGCACCACCAAAACCACCCGCGCCACCGGATCCGCCATTACCACTCGAAATGGATTGACCCGCGTCTCCAGCGCCATTGGCTTGCCCCGCGCTACCGCCGTTACAACCCGTTTTATAGTTACCTCCACCGCCACCGCCACCCGCAATCACCAAAGCAGTCGCGCCATTGAGCATATTGGTCGAACCACCGCCACTGCCACCACCTCGGCCACCGCCGCCCACAAACAACTGCAGCACGTTGCCCGGTACAACGGCCAATACGCTATTGACCACTGCACCAGCACCGCCTGCTGAGCCAAATGAATTTGAGAATGATGACCCTGCTCCGCCACCGCCGCCGCCGCCAACTGCTTGCACATTCATCTGGGTGACACCAGCGGGCACCTGCCACAGGTATTCGCCTGGAGAAGCTGCAAATACATCAATCACCAGGCTGGTAGTCAAATTACCAACAGTAGCAATGATGGTGCTAGTGCCGGGGCTGTTGCCAGATAAAACGCCTGCAGCACTGAGGCTGGCTACGCTAACACTACCTGTGCTCCAAGTTGCAGCAAAGCTGGCTGTGGTGTTATCAATAAAAGTGCCCACTACGGTAAGCTGTTGGGTTAGGAACTGCGACATAGAGAGATTGTTAGCCTCAATGCTCAGGTTTTTCAGCCCCTGTGTAACGTTGCATACAGCACTGCTGCCTGTCACCTCAGTGGCCACTGCGCCCACCGCCGGGTCTAACTCTTTGTTGTCGTTTAAATCGATACCGCTTTCAATGAGCAAGCCACCAAAAGGACAGCGGCTGTCGCCACGCAACAAAACGGTTTGACGGATCAAACTGTTGTGCCCACTGGCGCCTGAGGCACCGGGGGTACCAGGGTCTCCTTTAGGGCCTACTAGCGACACTGCAGTGGTTGGCCAACCTGCTGAATCTTTAGGGCCAAACAAGGTGTTGTTGGTGGTGTTGAGATAGAAATCGCCAAACTTGCCATCATCGATACCAGGGTTGACGGTGCCATTGAGAAAGCTGCGCCCATCGGTGCCGTTGCTGCCGTTGTTACCATTACTGCCGTTCGCACCCACAAGCGACACACCAGCGGCAGGCCAAGCATTATTTAGCTTAGGGCCCCAGAGCCTGTTGGTACTGGTGTCAAGATAAAAGTCGCCGTTGATGCCTAATGTGCCGTCAGGCGCGCCAGCACCGCTACGAATACTATTGCCGTTGGTGCCGTTGGTGCCGTTGGTGCCGGGTGCGCCATTAAGCCCATTGGAGCCACTTGCACCCACTAAAGAAGTACCTGTGGTGGGCCAGCCAGTAGTAAGCTTCGGGCCATATAAAACTTTGCCTGTAGTGTCATAGTAAAAATCACCGGTTAGACCACCTGTGGCGGGGCCGCTACCGCTGAGAACGGTATTGCCATTGGTGCCGTTGGTGCCATTAGTTCCTGCCAGCGATATGCCCACTGTGGGCCAAACACCTGCAGCTTTGGGGCCGATCAGGCTGTTGGTGCTAGTGTTCAGGTAGAAGTCCCCGTTACCGCCAATGGCGTTGCTGGGCGTACCTGCGCCGCTCAGTAAGCTGGTGGCAGCTGTGCTGGTGCTGTTGGTTCCGTTGGTGCCATTGGTGCCATTTGTTCCGCTCGTACCATTTGTTCCGCTCGTACCGTTGGTGCCGTTTGTTCCAGGAAGTCCCGTTGCGCCAACTATGGATACGCCGCTAGTGGGCCAAGCACCCGCGGTTTTTGGGCCAAACAAGGTGCTATTGGTGGTGTTGAGATAAAAATCACCATCGCGCCCTGTGCTGTTGACAGGGTTGCTTGTGCCGTTAAGCAAACTGCTGCCAGGTGCCCCTACAGGGCTAGACTGACCCAGCAACAAGATGCTGCCTGCGGGCCATTTGTCGTTGACTTTAGGGCCATACAGGCGCCCCGTGTTGGCATCTAAATAATAGTCGCCGTTAAAGCCAGTAACAGCTAACGGGGTGCCAACGCCAGTTAGTAATGGCTTAGCTTGGTCTGGTGCCACAACAGGTACGGTGTCAGAGCCGCCACTGCAGCCGCCTAGGCCAGCCATTAAACTCACAGATAAGCAAAGACCCAGCAGCAGGTTCATGCTGCCCAAGAACTTAAAAGAGTAACGCGGAATATCGGTGTTGTGGGTCATGATGGGTCTGTAGATGTTTGTGCAAAGGCACAGCAGCCCAAACTAGGGCAAGCCAGACTGTAAGCATTTATAACTGCTTTGACGATCACCCAAATAGACTAGTAGCGCAAGTTTGTGATGCAGCGGCAACACTTACTGCAACAGTTAATTGGCCGCTTAAAGCGAGTTAGCCAATAGACGGTGCGCTGCTTCTAAATCTTGCAGCGTATCAATATCGGTCACACAACCCACATCGTTTACTATGATTTTCATAGCTGCTTGAGCAGTAAATACTTGGACTGCACCGTGATTTCCTTGTAATTTTAGTAGTTCTGGGCCTAACTGGGCGCTAAAGCCTATTGGGTGGCCGCGCTGGCCTAGGTGGGCGGGGTAGCAGGCTGCGGTGGTTTGCAAACCTTGGGCTACAGCCAGCAGGGTGGCGGGTTTGATCAGGGGCAGGTCGGCGGGCAAGATGAGCCAGCCATTGGCGTTTTGCGTGGCGAGCACCGCGGCGGCTATGCTGTCGCCCATGCCGGGGTGGCCTGCGTCTTCTAGGTGCCATGGTAGGCCGCTGGCGTGCACGGCAGCTAGTGTCCAGTCAATGATTTTTTTGCCGCCTAGCAGGGCTTGCAGTTTATGCACTTGGCCGCCAGAAGCGATAAAGCGCTCACCTCGGCCAGAAGCTAAAACGATAACGGTGGGTTGAAGGGATGTCGGCATTTTTTAATCAAACATCGTAAAAACCCTTCGACAAGCTCAGGGTGAACGGATGCTGCTTACGATGAAAAAGGAGTTACTCAAGTCAAGCAATATTTTCTCAAGCAACAGGCAGGTCGCAGCCTTGCGGCATGGCGACCGTGGCGTGCAAAGCATTTTTTACCTGCACGATTTGCGCAATGATGGACACGGCTATTTCTGCAGGCGTTTTAGCGCCCAGGCGCAGGCCCACGGGGCCGTGCAGGCGAGCCAGCTCTGTGTCGGTGAGTTCAAAATGTTCTTTGAGGCGGGCTTTGCGGGTATCGGTATTGCGCTGCGAACCAAGCGCGCCAATGTAGAAGGCGTTAGACCGCAGAGCCTCCATCAGTGCCATGTCGTCCAGCTTAGGGTCGTGCGTGAGGGCGACTATGGCGGTGTGCGCGTCGGCGTTCAGCTCGCGCACTACATCGTCGGGCATGCCTAGAACGCGTGTGGCACCTGCAGGCAGCAGTGCAGCGTATTCTTCACGCGGGTCGCACACCAGCACTTCAAAGTCGAGCATGCTGGCCATCTGCGCTACGGCTTGGCTGAGCTGCCCAGCGCCAATCAGCAGTAAGCGCCACTTGGGGCCAAAGGTGGTTTTGAGCGTGAGGCCGTCAAAGGCAAAAGTGTCGCTGCGCTGGGCGGTGGTCAAATCTACTGCGCCAGTGCTGAGCGTTAGCGTGCGTGCTACCAGCTCGTGCGCTGCGGTGCGCTGCAAAATTTGCTCAATCCAAGTGGTTTGCATCAAAGGCTCTTGCACTAGGCGCAAGCTACCGCCGCAGGGTATGCCAAAGCGCGCTGCCTCGGCCTTGGTCACGCCGTAGGCAATCATCGATGGTTTATCGGTGCTGACTTCACGTGAGTGCTCTCCTCGTTTGATGCGGGCAATCAAGTCGTCTTCTACACAGCCGCCTGAAACCGACCCACTAACCACGCCATCACCCCGCACCGCCAGCAGCGCCCCGGGCGGGCGCGGCGCGCTGCCCCAGGTTTCAACGACGGTGACCAGCGTCACGCTGTGGCCTGCGCGCTTCCAGGCCAGCGCGTCTGCCAATACCCTTAGATCTAAACTTTCCATAACTACTTTTATACTCTAAATATGCAAAACATTGAACAACCGTCCCAACTCCAAAATATCCGCAAGAGCTACGAGATGGCCGAGCTATTGGAAGCTACCGCTTCTCATGACCCGTTTTCCCAGTTTGACGGTTGGCTCAACGACGCTATTGCGAACAAAATACCTGAGCCTAACGCCATGACTTTGGCTACGGTAGGCAGCAATTTAAAACCGTCCACACGCATCGTGCTGATCAAGGGTTTTGATGCGCGCGGGATTGTGTGGTTTACCAACTATGACTCGCGCAAGGGGCATGAGCTGGCAGGTAATCCATTTGCATCGCTGCAGTTTCATTGGGTGGAGATGGAGCGCACGGTGCGCGTTGAAGGGCGTGTAGAGAAAGTTTCTGCACAGGAAAGCGATGAATACTTTCATACCCGTCCGCTGGGCAGCCGCATTGGTGCATGGGCCAGCGCGCAGAGCCAAGTGATTGCTAACCGTGAGGTTTTAGAACTGGAGACCCAGCGTATTGAAGCGCTGTATGGGGACAAACCACCGCGCCCACCGCACTGGGGTGGCTACCGACTGGTGCCTGATGAATGGCAGTTTTGGCAGGGGCGGCGCAGCAGGCTGCACGATAGACTGCGGTATACGCTAGACGGCGCGCAGTGGGTGCGTGAGCGCTTGGCACCTTGACTTAAATTTGTCTTAAGGATTGACCTGTAAGAACGCTGCGCTAAACGCACCCCAGCTGCCATTTGCGTCTCTGCTGCGCACATACACAATATGCTTGCCGACAGACAGGCTTGATGTATTGATGGTACCGACTACGGCTTCTGTTTTAGCGCTAAATGTGCCGTCTCTGGCAGCCAATGCTGTGGGTGTAGCGCCGCTAAGCCAGGGCGGCGTATCGATGTAGTACTCGGCACCAGCAATGGTTTGTGTAGGCTGCGTACCATTGGTGTTGTTATAGCGTGTGTCAGTTGCGGTACCGGTCAAGCTGACTGCCGTGCCCACCTGAACCCCTGTGCTAGACGCCGTGCCGCCCAAGCTTAAGGCTGACATGTCTGGGCCCGAAGGTGTGATGTAGGGCGTGCGCACTACTTTGGCGGCATAAATCAAAGCATTCAGGTTGTCGGGCTTGATCTTGTTAGTGTAGGTATTGCATGTTTGAAAAAATGAAGTTCCAAGCTCAATAGTGTAAGCAGCCACCCCCAATTCACCATAACTTACCGAATCGCTGGTGCCGTCTGTGGGGTACAAGCCAATAGACTGCTGGGGAGCGTAGCCGTTAAAAAATGCCAGCTTGCGGCCCAGCGTTTGTAAATCTGTGGCGTTGCCAGAGGGCGTGCTGGTAGTGCCCCAAGGCCACAACACCAGTTGGCTAAAGCTGTGCAAATCGATGTGGATACCGCTGGTAGTTCTGGCTGCAGCGTCCGTCAAATTGAGGCCGCGTTGGTCAGGCCAAAGGCTGCGCACATAAGCTTCAATGGCTTGGGTCTCAGGCTCAGACGCAGCAGACGGACCACGGTAAGTCAGGTCACACTGGTTGCTGCTGGAGCCTTGCCCAGCAGTGGAATTGAAACTGAAACTGAAATTGCGGTTGAGGTCAGCCCCGCGGGTATTGCTAGTGGCGCTGCAGTAGGCTTGGTTGGTGTTTTTTCTCCAAGACAATCCTGTTTCGGCTTTTTTGCGGCCATCAGGGTTGGTTTGCAGCATCAGATGCACCTCATGATGGTCTAGTATCCAGGTAG
This sequence comes from Polaromonas sp., assembly GCA_043747295.1. Taxonomy (GTDB): domain Bacteria; phylum Pseudomonadota; class Gammaproteobacteria; order Burkholderiales; family Burkholderiaceae_C; genus JAAFIP01. The sequence goes on from JAYTPK010000083.1 coordinate 8,510, forward strand.
CGTCAGCATTGATGCCGTAGCCATTGACCAGCCAACGTGCAAACTCCAAGTTCAGTGGCGCTGTGGTGTATTCGCGCGCATGGATAGCTGAGTTGACAAATAGCTTGGGCTTGTTTCCAGTGATAGCTGAGTTGGTAAGCTTAAGCACCTTGATGTCGTAACCACCAAGGTTGACGGATTTCTCCCACGAGTTACCTGCGTCAAGCCAAGTAGCTAAATTCGGTTTGCTGGTGGCAAAAGCTTGCGCTTGGCTGTACGTTTCTTCCACGGTTTCGTAGCAGGGAAAACTGGGAATAGTGGCCGCTGCGGCTGCAGCCGCTTTGGCATCAGCAGGCACTCCCTGTTGCTGCAGGCGCAGAGTTTCTGATTGCATGTTATTCAAGAATTTTTTGCGCTGCTCCATAAATTCAGTTGCGGGCCGCATCTTAAAACCAAATTGTTTAAGTTGCGCCATGTCTTGCGGCGTCAATTCAAACACCATGTACCCCGTCTCGTAATTGGCCTCAAGCAGTTGTGCGTGAAAGGTAATGGCCGCTTTGCGCGCCATCTCTATATTGGGAAAGTAGGCTTTGTAAATATTGCTGGCAGACTTTTCCTGCTCTTGCATCTGGCGCGTTTGTTCCGCGGTGTCTGCGGCCAGAACCATATGCATGCAAGTACTGCTTGCAAAGGCCATCGTAGCCTGTATTAGCCAAGTTAATTTGGACTGTTTCATGTGAACTCCTGAACGGAAAACAGAAAATTTAGATTGCAAGTCTTATTAATTGTTTAAAAACCAACAAGAGTTGCAGCTTATTCACACACAAATGAAATAACAAGCAAGTTTACAAAATGAGGCAAAAAAGATACTTTCTATTTCCAGCGTCACGGGTTATTTTCCAATGGCAAACATCGATGGCAAACATTCTTCCAATAAGTGGCCTTCAACCAGATGCTGGCTTAAATGTGAGCGCTATGTGCCCGTAGCAATCGCAGTGCGCACCGCCGACAGCTGCCTGCGTGACACCAGCAGTGCGTCGTCCACGCCGCGTAGTCGCACGGCCCAGCCTTCTACATCGGCGGGCTCATCATCGCCATCTTCGCGGTCGCCAGCTTTTTCGACATAACGCTCTAATGCACGCATGGCGCGCTTGGCCACCAGCGTGTTGCGGTGAATGCGCAGGTAATGTTGACCGTAGCGCTCTTCCAAATCGTTGAGTGCGCCATCCAAAATATAGCTTTTTTGCGCAGTGCGTACGGTCACATATTTCAGCTCAGCTTTAAAGTACAGCACATCAATCAAAGGCACCCGCTCAGTGCGGCCACGGTCTTGGATAATGATGGTTTCTTGAATTAAATCGCCTTGAAGTCCAAGTCTTTGCTGCTCAAGCAGCTCCTTTTTTTGTAGCGCTTTAGCTAAAGCTTTTTCTAATCGTTCTAAGCGCACTGGCTTGGTGAGGTAGTCCACCACCTCTAGGTCAAAGGCGGCCACAGCGTGCTCTGCGTGCGCTGTGACAAAAATAATCCCTAGCTCAGGGCGCACGGTGCGCAGCTCGCGCGCTAGCTGCATGCCGTCGGCTCCGGGCATGTGAATGTCGAGCAGCACTACGTCGCAGGGTGTGGTTTTCAGTTGCAACATGGCTTGCATGGCGTCGCTCGCCTCACCGGCTACGCTGCAGCTGGGCTGCTGGCAGTCGCCCAGCAGCGTGCGCATGCGCGTGCGCGCGAGCAGCTCGTCGTCAACAATTAGCGCGCTCAGTGTGTTGGGCTCTGGGCTCATGCGGGTACCTCAATGCGTACTTGGTAAATGCCGTCCACCATAGTGGCTCGAAACGCGGTTTGCACATCGTGTAATAGCTTTAAGCGGTCCTGCACATTGCGCAGCGCCACGCCGTGCCCTGCACTGCCGTGGCCCGCAGGTACGGTGTTAGTCACCTTCACCACCACCATGCTACCGCGCTTTTCGGTGCTGACCTTAATGTCTGCGCCTTGTGTGCTCGGCTCTACGCCGTGTTTGACCGCGTTTTCTACCAAGGGCTGCAGTAAGAGGGGCGGCACTTTGGCCAGGCGGGCTGCCGGGTCAATCACCCACTGCACGCGCAGGCGTGGGCCAAAGCGCACTTGCTCGATGTCGATGTAGCGTTTGGCCAAGTCAATTTCTTGCTCTAAGCTCACGGCGTCGCCTCGGTCCACCAAGGCACTTCTAAACAGCTCGGCCAAGTCTTCTAGCACCGCCTCAGCCCGCGCAGGCTCGGCGCGCACCAAAGCGATGGCACTGTTGAGCGTGTTGAACAAAAAATGCGGGCGTATGCGCGACTGCAGCTCAGCCAGCCGTGCGTTGGCACTGGCGGGTGCACGGCCCTTGGCGCGCGCCACCAAGGCAGCCACCAGCGCCGCAGCAAACGCGGCGCCTGCTGCCGCACTGGCCAGCCAAGGGGCCTCTTGGGTAAAACCAATAAACGCCAGCACACCACAGCCATACAAGCCAGCTAACACGCCCAGCGCCATGCCGCCCAGCCACTGGCCTCTGATGGACATTTTTTGTAATTGCTTTTTCAAGGCACAGGCTGTTATTAACCAAGCCAGCGTGGCGGGCAGTGCGGCGCCAGTGATCAAGGCCAGGCGTGATATCCAGTCCAGCGGGCTGTTGGCACCAAACATCACGCCAATGGCCGCCACAGCCTCGACAAACAGCACCGCACGCAGCACCACACCGACCTGGCAGGCATCAAAAATCAGTGCTTGCTCAGGCTCAGCCTGTGCAGGTAGCTCCAGTGGCACCAAGCCAGAGCGTGGTGTGGTCTGGCTGGGGTGCTCAAATGTGGAAGATCCAAATCGGGTTTGCATGCGGCTCAAAGTTAGAATCACTCTATATAGTTCCAAGTATGCCAGTCTTGCTGGCTTGCCACAAACCGCCTGGCCACCGCCTGGCACCGTATAGCTACCCACCCGCTGCCACCCATTTAGCACTGCACCGCACCATGAACCAATTTGACAAAAAATCCCAAGCTTGGTCTGCACTGTTCTCCGAGCCCATGAGCGACCTGGTCAAGCGCTACACCTCCAGCGTGTTTTTTGACCAACGCATGTGGGATGCCGACATCACCGGCAGCTTGGCCCATGCCGACATGTTGGCGGCGCAAAAAATTATCAGCGCGGATGACCATGCCAGCATTCAAAAAGGCATGGCGCAAATTCGCACTGAGATTGAGGCTGGTCAATTTGAGTGGAAGCTGGATTTAGAAGATGTGCATCTGAACATCGAGTCGCGATTGATTAGCCTAGTAGGCGACGCTGGCAAGCGCCTGCACACTGGCCGCAGCCGTAACGACCAAGTGGCCACGGATGTGCGCCTGTGGCTGCGCAGCGAGATAGACTTGATTATCGGCTTGCTGGTTGACCTGCAAAAGGCTTTGCTAGAAGTAGCCTCAGCGAATGTAGACGTGATCCTGCCCGGCTTTACCCATCTGCAAGTGGCCCAGCCGGTCAGCTTTGGCCACCACATGCTGGCCTATGTAGAAATGTTTGCCCGCGATGCCGAGCGCATGCAAGACGTACGCAAACGCACCAACCGCCTGCCGCTGGGCAGCGCCGCGCTGGCAGGCACCAGCTATCCGCTAGACCGCGAGCGAGTAGCCATAACTTTAGGCATGGTCGATAACAAGGGCCTGCCGCAAGTTTGCCAAAACTCTCTAGACGCCGTCAGCGACCGCGACTTTGCCATTGAATTTACCGCCGCAGCCTCTATAGCCATGGTGCACATTAGCCGCCTCAGTGAAGAGCTGATTTTGTGGATGAGCCAAAACTTCAGCTTCATCAAAATTGCAGACCGCTTTACTACTGGCAGCTCGATCATGCCGCAAAAGAAAAACCCCGATGTGCCTGAACTAGCGCGTGGTAAAACTGGCCGCGTAGTGGGTCATTTAATGGGCCTGATTACACTGATGAAAGGTCAACCCCTGGCCTATAACAAAGACAACCAAGAAGACAAAGAGCCCCTGTTTGACACGGTGGACACGCTCAAAGACACGCTGCGTATATTTGCAGAAATGATCGGTGGACAAATTAACCCTGCCACTGGCAAAAAAGAAGGCGGCATCACGGTCAACCCCCAGGCGATGGAGCAATCTGCCCTCAAGGGCTATGCCACCGCCACTGACCTGGCCGACTATTTGGTTAAAAAAGGCTTGCCTTTCCGCGATGCCCACGAGACGGTAGCTCACGCTGTCAAAGCCGCCGTGTCGCACAACGTCGACTTGTCTGAGCTACCACTGACCGTCCTTCAGGGCTTTAACGCCAGCATAGAGAAAGATGTTTACGCAGTGCTCAGCCTGCGCGGCTCGCTGAACGCGCGCAATACTTTGGGCGGCACTGCACCTACTCAGGTCAAGCTACAAATTGCACGGCATGCGGCACGCTTAGCCTCATAAATGCTACGCAAAGAAAAAACGCCATGACCGCACAAACGTCCACCTCGCCGCTTGAACGCAAAGTCGATATCTTGCTAGCGCATTATGGTCAAAGCCATTTAAACCCGCGCAATGAGCTGATCCACTACGCAGCTATTCCACTGATTATGCTCAGCCTGTGTGGACTGATGTTTGCGCTGCACCCGTGGCTGGCTTATGCTTTTATTGCCGCCAGCATGGTCTATTACGCGCGGTTGTCGTGGGTATTTTTTGGCTTGATGTGCGTTTGGTCAATGCTCATTGTTGCTATCTTGCACGTTATGGGCAGCAATGTTTTGACGTTCTCGGCAGCCATCTTTGCAGGGGCTTGGGTGGCTCAGTTTATTGGCCACAAGATCGAAGGCAAAAAACCCAGCTTTTTTGAAGACATTCAATACCTGTGGGTTGGCCCATTGTTCGTGCTGAGCAAGCTGCTACACAAGCTAAGCGTTCGCTGGTAACAAAATCTTGCTTTTTGGCAACTCAATTAGGGGTTGAAGGCGCGCAGGTTGATGGTCTAATGTTTGCAGAGTGTTACTTTTGCAGTGCTGGGAGAGATTAATGTCTGTTTTGTTAGCGACCCTACTGGTATTGGTGGTAGCCACTTTTTTGTGGTTTGCCTTTTTTAGATCACAAAAAACTCGTGCTATTGAGAGCGACTTAGCTATTGAAGCCTGGCGCGCCCGCACTGTGCGGCCGCTGACGCGCACGGAGATGCACGCCCTGAGTGAGCTGAAATTGATGGCACCAGACTGCTTGCTGATGCCGCAGGTGTCCTTATCTCGGTTTATCAAAATCAAATCCTCTCTGTCCTACAGCAACTGGTTTCACAAGGTGGGCCGTCGCTGCGTGGACTTTTTGATCTGCCTGCCGGGTGGGGACGTGTTGGGAGTGGTCGAGGTGCACACTGGCGCTACGCCCTCGCCTAGCGCGTCTAAAGGCACGCTGGCTAAAGAGCAAACTCTGGCGCAAGCCAACATACCGCTTTGGTACTTTAACCCTGAGCAACCCATGTCTGCGCAGCTGCTGCGCGAAGCTATTGAAGCTGAGCGTGGTAACTTAGCTGCCCAAATCTCTAAAGAACCCATTTGGGCACCCACTGAAGAAGCCCCGCGCAAGGCGGGCATAGAAGCCATTGAAATGGACGACGAACGCTGGAACCAGCCTTGGCCCACTGAAGAAAACCGACCTACCGAAATGCTCGACTTGATGGAGCAAGAGCCTCCGGTCTTAAATGACCGCGTGCGATAAATCCAGCTTACTTTCTCGGATTGATTGATTTAGTGACTCAATAGTCATTAAGCTATCGTGGTCATTGAACTTCTGCATTAGCACTCAATCCATAGGAGTGCTAATATGGTTTTCACTGAAAGGAGTTCTAGTATGTCTGGAGCTTTAATGTTATCCCCCGCAACCACCCATTCTTGGGGTTTGGTGCCTTCGATTGGCAATTTGGACGCTTACATCACAGCGGCCAACCGCATGCCCATGCTCACTTTAGAAGAAGAGCAGTCGTTTGCGCGCAAACTCAAAGACAGCAACGACGTAGAGTCTGCTGGTAAGTTAGTGCTTTCTCACTTGCGCCTGGTGGTATCGGTGTCGCGCCAATATTTGGGCTATGGCTTACCGCATGGCGATTTGATTCAAGAAGGCAATGTCGGCCTGATGAAGGCTGTTAAACGCTTTGATCCCGACCAAGGCGTGCGCCTGGTCAGCTACGCGCTGCACTGGATCAAAGCTGAAATCCATGAATATGTGCTGAAAAACTGGCGCATGGTCAAAGTGGCCACTACCAAGGCCCAGCGCAAGTTGTTTTTTAACCTGCGTTCAATGAAACAAGCCTTCAAAGCCGAAGCTGCCGCTGGCGACCAAGCAACCCATCGCGACACCTTGAATGAACGTGAAATTGGCTTGATGGCTAAAAAGCTGAACGTCAAACGCGAAGAAGTCATTGAGATGGAAACGCGCTTGTCTGGCGGCGACGTGCTACTTGACCCCAGCCCTAGCGATGACGGTGAAGAAGCTTTTGGCCCGATTGCCTATTTGGCAGACACCAACCATGAGCCTACCGCGATGATTGCGGCCCACCAGCGTGATGTCTTAGCCAGCGACGGCATCACCCATGCCCTAGCTGAGCTAGACCCGCGCAGCCGCCGCATCGTTGAAGAGCGCTGGCTCAAAGTAAACGACGACGGCTCAGGCGGTCTGACTCTGCACGATCTGGCAGCAGAGTACAGCATCAGTGCTGAGCGGGTGCGCCAGATCGAGGTGGCAGCCATGAAGAAAATGAGAAAAACGCTGGCTGAATTTGCCTGAGTTTTTTATGTTAGCGACACTGCACCATCCCTCATATGGGGTATTGCAGTGTTGGTAACAACTAGCTGGTTGCACTGTCAGCGTGCAATCAATCACACTTGTAATGTCTATAAATCACTATTTCAGATACAAATATTCACATAAAATTGATTCAGGTAACATACCTATACTTGTATGTTGCCTGCAAATTTCTCTGCATTGCGCCAAGCTCTGGCTTTTTTTTGCCATGTGCTTTTGCGTTGCTTAATCAACCACCTAACTCGCTTGCAGCTGGCAGGGCTACTGTGCCTGTGCACCCTACAGCCGTGGGCGCTAGCGCAACCGACAATCATGCAGGGCGTGCAAGGCATAGTGTTAGATGCGCAGCTTAAAAGCGTTGCGCTGGATGCACACAGTGAATACTGGCTAGACACTACAGGCACCGTTACCGTAGAACAGTTGTATGCACGTGCAGACAGCGCATCCTTATTTGCACCGCGTCAGTATGCTCAAAATCATAACATTCATGGCAAAGCACTGTGGATTAAGTTTGACGCACATATTACTGACCCCAGTGCACGTTGGTATTTAGAAATCGCCATGGCGACACTGGACGAGGCTACGCTGTATTGGCGCGATAGCTCTGGCAGTTTAAAGCAGCTGCGCGCAGGCGACACAGTGCCGCGTGCGCAATGGCCGCAGGCCGACCGGTTTGCTACATTTCGCTTAAGCGAAAGCGCGCAACCCGCCACCTACTATCTGCGCATTAAACAAGATCGAACCCCCTTCTCTGCGCCTTTGTACATTTACCGCGACAGCCAACTGGTAGAGCAAAGAGAGCGTGAGCACTTTGCACTTGGCGCCTACTTCAGCCTGATCTTGCTAATCGCTTGCTGCTGCTTGGCGATGGCCTCAACTATGCGCGACAACACCTTCGTGCAATATTTTTTATATGTGCTCACTATTGGCGGCTACCAAGCTGCTTACACAGGCATTGGCGCGCAGTATTTATGGCCTGGTTTCACGCGCTGGGCCGACAAAGCTAATTTTGTGCTCCCTGCGATGGCTACTATCGCAGGCCTAGTCTTTGTGCGTATTTTGGCTAAGCCTGCGGTCTTTATGCCACCACTGGACAAAGCCGTCATCGCCTTGCTATGTGCACAAACCGTCAATACTGCTCTAGAGCTGGTGTACCCGACTTGGTTAGGCTTTCAGTTACTAGGTTGGCTAACCATTGGCATCGTAGCCTGCGTCTACGCAGTAGTCTGGTTTGGTTGGACGCGTGGCGACCGCAACATGCGTTGGACCGCTGTAGCGTTCTTGCCAGTTGTCATTGGCGTGCTGCCGCAGTTGATGCGCAACGCAGGCTGGATGAACAGCAACTTTTTTACCCAGTATGGCGTCACCATAGGCTCTGCCCTGGAGATGCCCATCTTGCTGTATGCGTTGGTGCTGAGGGCTAACGCACGCCGTGAGGGTATGGCGCGCGCTGCAGGCTTGCCCACACAAGATGCGCTAACTGGCTTGGCCAATATGCGCGAGCTGCTACGCAGTATCCATGGCGCAATGACACGAGCTTCACGCTACAGTCAACAATATGGTCTGGTACAAATTGAGTTAACTAACTACCATTGGTTTGTCAAAGAGCATGGGCGCGAGATGGGTGACAAAGCTCTGGTGCTGCTCAGTACACGGCTACAACTGCTATCGCGCGATGTTGACACCTGCGGACGCCTTAATGAGAATAGTTTTGCGCTACTGATAGAAGGCCCTTGCACGCCGAGCCGTGCTGCCAAGGTGGCCGCACAAATAGCCGCCTGCGCCCACCGCCCCACCGAGCTGCTGCCCGTTGGCACGTCGCTAAAGCTACAAATCACCTGCGCTTTGATGCCCGACCTTCAGGCCTTGGAATTAGGTGACGATGCAAATGCGCAACTGGGCTGGTTAATTCACCGCAGCGAGATGCTGGATGACGAACCGCGTAAAACCATCCGGACTTTGAACTTTTAGCCATGAAAACGGCTTATAGTCCAAGTATTTATTGGTTATGTAGCTATGTATTTAATAGCGAATGCATTGCGACTCAAAAACATTACCAGCTAAGACTATTTCAGCAAAATTTTAATATCATCAGCTAGCGCGGCTACCCCACTGCCGTAGCGGGTATACAGCCGCACACGGCCCTGAGTGTCAAACACGTAGCTGCCGGCAGAATGATCCATGGTGTAGCTAGTGCCAGTTTTACCCTCCACTTTTTTGAAATAGGTTTTAAAGTGCTTAGCGGTGGCTGTGGTCTGCTCTAGCGTGCCGCGCAGTGCCAAAAAGGTAGGGTCAAAGTTTTGCATGTAGGCTTTGAGCACTTCAGGTGTGTCGCGCTCAGGGTCTACGGTAATCAAAATAACTTGCAGCTTGTCGCCATCTTTGCCCAGCATTTTTTTGACTTCAGCCAGCTCGGTCATGGTGGTGGGGCACACATCGGGACACTGCGCAAAGCCGAAAAAGACTACAACAATCTTGTCTTTAAAATCTGCCATAGTCCGGGTTTTACCAAACTGATCAGGTAAGGAAAAATTCTGCGAATAGTCTGCACCTGTGATGTCCACGGATTTGAACTGCGGTTTTGGGTCAGTACATGCTGCCAGCAGAAAAAAAGCACAAAATATGGCTGCAGTCCAGGTATTTATTACTCGGACAGCTATGGTTTTTATAGTGTATTGCATTCACATCTTCCTACAAAACATAATGGTCCACCAATAACGCTGCAAACAACACGCTAAGGTGAATCAGTGAAAAACGGAAGGTTTTGCGCGCTAAAGCATCGCTGTAGTTTTGCCACAGCTTGATGCCGTAATAACAAAAACCTAGACTCAATACCACCGCTGCGGCCAAATAAATCCATGAGCTCATACCGTATGCAAACGGCATCAAGCAGGCTGCAAACAGCACAAAGGTGTAGAGCAAAATTTGCAGCCTTGTAAACTCATTGCCATGCGTGACGGGCAGCATAGGCAAGCCGCTTTTGCGGTAGTCTTCAACCCGGTACAACGCCAGAGCCCAAAAATGCGGCGGTGTCCATAAAAAGATGATCAAAAATAATATCAGCGCCTCGGGCGAAACATCGCCCGTCATGGCGGCCCAGCCCAGTACGGGTGGCATAGCGCCCGATGCACCACCGATGACAATGTTTTGCGGTGTGAGCGGTTTTAAAATCACGGTATAGATCACTGCATAGCCGATGAAAGTGGCAAAGGTCAACCACATGGTCAGTGGGTTCACATACACGTACAGTAGACATGAGCCAGCTGTGCACAGCACTGCTGAAAAGAAACCTGTTTGCAGATCGCTAAGCTCGCCCTGCGCAGTGGGGCGCCAGGCAGTGCGGTGCATCTTGGCATCAATGCCTTTTTCAACAAGACAGTTAAACGCTGCTGCCGCGCCCGACACTAACCAGATACCCAGGCTCGCCACCAGCATGGTCTGCACTTCGGCCCAGCGCGGCACGCCGGGGACAGCTAGCACCATGCCAATCATGGCGCAAAACACAATCAATTGGATTACGCGCGGTTTGGTCAGCGCGTTGAACTGCGCGATTTTGCTTTTGCGCACGGGTGTACTGGGCAACACTATTGACGGCTCTTGCACCTGATCTAACACATGATCTACCACCTGAGATGACGGCTGCAGCGGTGCATCTAACTTGCTCATCGCAAGCCTCCAGACATGGTGCTGTAGGACGAATTGACATGGCCCAAACCCTGCGCTGTTGACTGAGCCACTCCACCGCGCTCGTCGTACAACACGCTGGCGGCTTGCAAGCGCGCTGCGCTCAAGACGCCAGTAATCACTATCACTAGCCCCGCTGCGCCGCCGGTATGCGAGACAGCAGCCAGCAGTGGCCAGCCCAGCACCACATTGCTTAAACCCGTCACTAGTTGCCACAGTAGCAGCGCTGCAATCCACCACGCAGCAGTGCGCACATCGCTGTAATGGGGTGCATGGCGGTACATCTTCCAAGCTGCAGTGCCTAGCACGAAAAATACAATAAAAGCAAACATGCGGTGCACGACATGAATAGCTGTTAGCGCAGGCAAAGTAATGTTGTTACCCACAGCCGTTTGCCCCAATGACCGCCACATTTCGAAGCCCTCGCGCATTGCCATGGGCGGCACCCATTGGCCTTGGCACATCGGAAATTCATTGCACGCCAAAACGGCATAGTTGGTACTAACCCAGCCGCCCAGCGCAATTTGCACCCACAGCAATATAAAGCCTGCCGCTAACCATCTGCGCGTTGTCAACGACATTTGACCTGCGGAATGGTCATCTCCCAAACCAGTACCCAAGCGGTAGCGCGTGGCCTGCGACTGCAGCAGCGCCAGCAGCGCCATGCCGCCTAGCAAATGCATCGTTACGATGGCTGGAAACAGCTTCATGGTGACTGTGAGCGCGCCAAACGCGCCCTGCAAGCACACCCACAACAAGGTCAATGTGGGCCACCAAGGCGAGATACGCAAACGGCGGTGCAGCTGCTGGCGGTGCACCCAACTCATTACCGCCAAGACCAAGATCAACACGCCCACTGCGCTGGCGGCATAGCGGTGAATCATCTCTATCCAGGCTTTTTGGTGCGTGACGGGGCCTGTGGGCATGACGGCTTGCTCAGCGCTGATTTGAGCTTTGGCGCCTAACGGGCTGGCACTGGCGTAACAACCTGGCCAATCGGGGCAACCCAAACCAGAATCTGTCAGACGGGTAAAAGCACCAAACAGCACCAAGTCAAAAGTTAAAAACAAAGTCAGAAAGGTCAACGCACGCAAGCGCTGAGGTAACGACGCCTTGCGGTTGCGCAACCACACCCAAGTCAACGGGCCCACAGCCAATAGCAGCCCTAGCAGCATTAGCTGCAGGGTAGGCGCAAAATCATACAAGGCTTGAGACTGGTTCATAGCGACTATTCTTTGCGCGGGATTTCTTGGTCACGCCCGGGGCGGTCCCAGCTGTTGGCTGCGCGCAGTAGCCGTTCAATATCACGCTTGGCTTTTGCAGCGTCAACCTCTGCTGGAAAGCGCATCATCCAATTGCCCAATGGGTCAACTAAAAATAAATGATCGCTGATTTTTTTACCCGCCTGAGGTTGCAGCCATTGCGCTATGGCGGCCTGCGGTGCACGCAGCGCATAAGCGCCTTGGCTAACTGCACTGACCTGCCCTAACAGTGCTGGTGCCACAGGAGCAGAGTCGGTGATAAGCCAAACGCGGTCTAGGCGGTCTTTGTCGCGGCCTAGGCTTTCGCGCAACTGGCGCTGCAGATACACATGCTTTTCACAAGTTGCATCACACGCGCCGCTGGCTACGATGACCAGTAGCCATTGGTTTTTCAGTACGCGCAAGTTACTGCTGCTGCCGTCTAATGCTGTCACTTGCAGGTCGGGCAAAGCTGGCTGTGGGTTTATTAACACACCATAGTTGCTTTGCGCATTTGGGCGCACCACGTAAAACGTAAAGTACGACGCAATCACGGGGGCGGCGCACACCAGCAGTACCGCAATCATTTTCACACGACCCGATACTTGGCGCTGCACAGAAGGCGCGCCAGGCGTTGGTAAGTCGTGCACGGTCATAGTCAGCGGGGCATCCAAAGATTCAGCACTATGAGCGTGGGCGGCGGGGGACAAGGATTTGGAACCAGACATACAAGCCTATTATCAGCGCGCACAGAGCGAACCATTGAAAAGCATAACCATAGTGTTTAGCCACACCGGCGTCGGCCTGCGGCCACTGGCGCTGCAGGCCAGCGGTTGGCACAGTGTCGCCCGTATTGATAGCCTGTTCAGACGCAGTTTGCAGCACAGCTACAGATAGCCAGCGTTGCTGGCCAGCCAATGTAACCTCTGGAAGATTTTGCCAAATACGCGATGCCCTTGCATCAGCAGGTGCACTGGTTTGGGCGGCTGCCGCGCTTTCGTCGCCCAGTGCATAAATGCGCGAAATACCTTCTACGACCCTGCCCTGCACCACCACTGGCTGCACAGACATGGATAAATCTGGCAACCGTGTGCGGTCTTTCACATCGCGTGCGACCCAACCGCGCTGAACCCACACTACCGCTTGGCTGCCCGTCAATTCCAATGGTGTGACCAGATAAAACCCCGGGCGGCCCGCCATGAATCGGTTATCTAACCATGCACTGTGCTCATGCAACCAAGTGCCACGAAGCTGAACTGAGCGCAGCACTAGGTCAGTTGCCTTACTTTTTTTGCCGCCAGTTGACGCATCCAACTCTAGCAATGAAGTATTTTGCAGCGCAGGCAGCTGAGCCTGTGCCAACATCTGGGCAGCGAGTGTTTCTTTAAAATCAGCCCGCCGCAGTTGCCAGGTACCCATGACCAAAGTGACCACCACGCCCACCAAGGTGAACATCAACACCCACCAATAGGCAGCACCATTAGCGCGCGCACCAAGTCTATCCACGTGCTTTACTGCGGCATTGTGGCTATGGTCTGGCGGAACTGGTGCGTTCACAGGATAATCAATCTTATGCAATTTCTTATCGCCCTCGCCTTCATCACCATAATTGCCAGCCTTGGTGCCGCTTTATTTTTTATGACGCGCGGAAGTAACCAAACACCCGCTGACCCTAGCGCCGCAGCCCAGCAGCGCAATAAGGGCATGGCCAAAGCTTTAGCTGTGCGAGTGGCCGTATCGGTTGTCCTGTTCATTTGTGTATTACTGGCATGGAAGCTTGGCTATATTCAACCGCATGGTTTACCGGTAGGGAAATAATTTGTACAAACCAATGTGGTGCAAAATAAAAAAGCCGCTAAGCGGCTTTTTTATTTTGCATGGGGCCACTGTTACAACCAGTACACCAAAATGTACAAGCCTAGCCACACCACATCGACAAAGTGCCAGTACCAAGCAGCACCTTCGAAACCAAAATGCTTGTCACTGGTGAAGTGGCCTTTTTGCAAGCGCAAGGTAATAAAAAACAGCATCAACATGCCAACGAACACGTGAAAACCGTGAAAGCCCGTGAGCATGAAAAATGTAGAACCAAAAATACCTGAGGTCAGTTTAAGGTTCAGGTCATTGTACGCATGGTAGTACTCGTAGCCTTGCACAAACAAAAATACCAAGCCGAGTATGACTGTCATCCACATAAAGGCGATTGTTTTGGCACGGTTACCCGCCAACAATGCATGGTGCGCAATCGTGATAGTGACACCTGAGGTCAGCAGTAAACCTGTGTTGATAGTAGGCAGTGGCCACGGGCCCATCGTTTGGAAAGGCTCCACAATACCTGCAGGCGATGTGGTGGCACCGGGTACGGTGCTGGGCCAAGCCGCTTTAAAGTCAGGCCACAGCAGCGCATTTTCTAAGCCGCCTAGCTCGGGTACAGAGTGGGTACGCGCCCACCACAAAGCGGTAAAGAAGGCACCAAAAAACATCACTTCGGAGAAAATGAACCAGCTCATGCTCCAGCGAAACGATAAATCAATTCTGTGTCCGTACAAACCGGACTGACTTTCAGCAATCGACGTACGGAACCAAAAGAACAGTACCGTCAACCACCAGACTAAGCCAAACGCCAAGGAATAAGCACCCCAGCCAGCACCATTGATCCATTGACCCGCACCCAAAATAACAAAAAACAACCCTATAGCTGCCAGCACCGGATAACTCGATGGTGCGGGAATAAAGTAATGCGGCGTAGTGCCGGGAACAACAGAACTCATATCAATAAACTCCTAACTCATCTCTATTTTAAAACTACACGCGGTTGATTTATGCAAAGACCAGTAAATACTTGGCAAACATAGACCAGCTGTCATTACCCGGCAGCCACAACAGCCCACCGCACCAACAACACTAGCCCAACCACAAACAGCGCCGCACCGCCTAAGCCCACGATGATCACATGAATGGGATTGAGTTTTTGCGCGTCTTCTTGCAGCTCACTGCCCTTGCGCAACCCTACAAAAGACCATGCTACTGCCTGCACTGTGCGTAACCAAGAGCCCGGGCGCTGAAGTACGCTGCCTTCGCGTTGGTTTGCATCTTTATCAACTTGTTGCAGCGCAGCCTGTGGCAGCAGAGCATCTTTTAATTGCTGGCTCATACAGGCGCTTTCACGGCGGCTTTGGTTAAATCTACCAAGACGGGTTTTACCAGCGCTGTTTTATCAGAGGGCGCAGCAGGCGTTTTACCGCCCACTTCAAAAAACGTATACGACAACGTGATCGTGGTCACGTCTTTGGACAACTTGGGATCAATTACAAATGCCACCGGCCAAGACTTTTTCTCGCCTGGCTCAAGGGTGTATTGGTTAAAGCAAAAACATTCCAGCTTGTTAAAGTAAGCCGAAGCTTGCTTGGGCGCATAGCTGGGAATTGCTTGCGCTGCCATGCGACGATTTTGAATATTTTGAAATTCGTACATCACCGTGGCCAACTCGCCGGGATGAACTTGTACCGATCTTTGGGCTGGTTTGAAATCCCAAGGCCCACGGGCGTTGGCATCAAACTCTACTGTGATCGTGCGTGTTTTATCTATCTGCGTATTCGCTGCAATATTGCTTTTTGCACCAGGAATCTGCTTTTCGCCTAAAGACAAAATGTTAATACCGGTCATCTCACAAATGGCTTTGTAAATCGGCACTAAAGCATAGCCAAAAACAAACATGCCCAAGGTCACCACGCCCAGCTTAGCCACCATTTTGAGGTTTTCAGTCTTGATTGCCATGGCGTGCACGTATTACGGTTTGACCACAGGCGCGCTGGGCACAGGCTCAGACATCTGTATCGTGCTGATGGGCGCCATTTGCGGCCGTTTAGGCGTTCCAAAAAACGTTAACCTAACTACGAAACCAATAAAAAAAACCAAAACCACCGAGGCCAAAATTAGCCCCAGTGTTAAGTTTTTCTTCTTTTGCTCTGGTGTCGACATAGCGTTAAATTGCACTTAAAACTATGCTCAGAGTGCAATCTTTGTAGCGGCTTTGTTCAGCTTAGGCGGTGTTTCGAAAGTATGGAACGGTGCAGGTGATGGCACCTCCCACTCCAAGCCTTCAGCGCCGCGACCGTCTGGATCTTGCCATGGGTTTTGCTTAGCTTTTTCGCCCTTGCCCATCATCGTTGGCAACACGATAAAGAAGAAGAAATACACCTGTGCAAGACCAAAGGCAAAACCACCCACAGATGCCAGTGCGTTGAAATCTGCAAACTGCGCTGGGTAGTCAGCATAGCGGCGTGGCATACCTGCGAGCCCCAAGAAATGCATTGGGAAGAAGGTAACGTTAAACGCAATCAGGCTCCACCAGAAGTGGATTTTGCCGCGCGTTTCGTTGTACATCACACCGGTCCACTTAGGAGACCAGTAGTAGTAGCCTGCAAACAATGCATAGAGCGAACCTGCCACCAACACGTAGTGGAAGTGCGCTACCACGTAATAGGTGTCTTGCACTTGGGTATCAATAGGTGCAACAGCCAAAATCAAACCTGTAAAGCCGCCCATCGTGAACACAAAGATAAAACCCACTGCAAACAGCATAGGGGTTTCAAAGGTCATCTCACCCTTCCACATGGTGGCGATCCAATTGAAAATCTTTACTCCGGTGGGCACAGCAATCAACATCGTGGCGTACATAAAGAACAGCTGACCGGTCACCGGCATGCCAGTGGTGAACATGTGGTGCGCCCATACGATGAAAGACAAGATAGCAATCGACGACGTGGCGTAGACCATAGAGGCGTAGCCAAACAGTTTTTTGCGGGCAAATGCTGGAATGATCTGGCTGATAATGCCAAACGCCGGCAAAATCATGATGTACACCTCTGGGTGGCCAAAGAACCAGAAGATGTGCTGGAACATCACTGGGTCGCCGCCGCCAGCGGGGTTGAAAAAGCTTGTGCCGAAGTGGCGATCAGTCAGGGTCATGGTGATGGCGCCAGCCAATACTGGCATTACAGCGATCAACAAGTATGCTGTGATTAACCATGTCCAACAGAACATAGGCATCTTCATCAACGTCATGCCAGGCGCGCGCATGTTGAGAATGGTGACGATGATGTTGATAGAGCCCATGATCGAGCTGGCACCCAAAATGTGCAGCGCGAAAATGCCAGCGTCCATACCGGGGCCCATTTGCAGGGACAGTGGTGCGTACAGCGTCCAGCCACCCGCGGGTGCGCCACCAGGCATGAAGAAGCTGGCCACCACCATCAAAGCTGCTGGAATCATCAACCAGAAACTGAAGTTATTCATCCGCGCAAAGGCCATATCGCCAGCGCCAATTTGCAGCGGAATCATCCAGTTTGCGAAACCTACAAAGGCAGGCATGATGGCACCGAACACCATGATAATGCCGTGCATGGTGGTGAGCTGGTTAAACAGTTCAGGGTTGACCAATTGCAAACCCGGCTGGAACAGCTCGGCACGAATGCCCAGAGCCAAGATGCCGCCGATGATAAACATCGTGAAGCTGAACAAAAGGTACAGGGTACCGATGTCTTTGTGGTTGGTGGCGTACACCCAGCGACGCCAGCCCGCAGGGGCGTGGTCATGGTGGTCATCGTGACCACCCGTAGTAGTGTGGTCACCTGTGGTGACGTGGCCGTGGTTGTCTAAAACTGCGCTCATATTTTGTCCTTCGGGTTCTTGTGAGGAAGTGAAGTTGATTTAAATTTATTTGCGTGCAGACGTAATGTCAGCGGGTTGCACGATTTGGCCTGTTTTGTTAGACCAATTGTTCTTAGTGAACGTAATCACCGCTGCAATTTCTGTGTCGCTCAGCTGCTTCCATGCAGGCATCGCACCGTTGTTTTGACCGTTGAGCAAGATGCTAATTTGCTTGGATTTTTCAGCATCTAACACGACAGCTGCACCATCTAGCGCCTTGATTGGGCCAGCACCTTTGCCAGTAGCTTGGTGACATGCTGCGCAGTTAGCGTTATAGACTTTTTCACCACGCTTGGTCATATCATCCAAGGTCCAGACTTTGGTGGGATCATCGGCTTTAGCAGCGAGTTTTTTCTTCTCTGAATCGACCCATTTAGAGTAATCTTCTGCGCTGACCACTTTCACGTGGATAGGCATGTAGGCGTGCTCTTTACCGCACAGCTCTTGGCACTGGCCGTGGTAGTCGCCAATTTTTTCAGCACGGAACCAAGTGTCACGCACAAAACCTGGAATAGCATCTTGCTTGATACCAAACGAAGGTACTGCGAATGCATGGATTACGTCATTAGCTGTAGTGATGATGCGGATTTTTTTGTCCACCGGCACCACCATTGGGTTATCTACTTTTAGCAAGTAGTCTTCTGGGATAGTCGTGCCTTTGGGTAAACCAGAGTTTGATAATTCGCGGTGAGTGTTGTCTAGCGTTGAAATAAAGCCGATGCCTTCACCCTCGCCTTTGATGTAGTCGTAGCCCCATTTCCACTGATAACCTGTGGCCTTGATGGTGACATCCGCATTGGTGGTGTCTTTTTGGGCTACCAACACTTTGGTGGCTGGCAAAGCCATGCCAATCACAATCAGGAACGGAACGATAGTCCAGCCGATTTCTACCCATAACGGCTCAGCCAATTCTTGCGATTTGTGACCGACTGATTTACGGTGTTTCCAGATGGAATAAAACATGACACCAAATACAACCAAGAAAATCACCAGGCAGATGATCATCATGAACCAATGCAGCCAGTGCTGCTCTACAGCAATTTTGGTCACAGGTGGGTGCATATTAAGCTGGTTAACCGCTGGGCCACCAGGCAAGTCACTGACAGCATGGGCTGCTGAGCTGAGGGCTACACCCACACCTACAGATACACCAAGGGTTAAGTTTTGCAGCAAGCCTTGCAGCGTGCGGGAGATGTTTTTCACCTTGTTCACTTCTATTTGCCTCAAATCAACATCAATCAAAAAATCACAACTTTTATCACTAGCCCCGCGTGCTATTTTTAAACAGCACGCAGCGCCATCCGAATCTCTTTAGCCAAAGCCGGACGCAGCTCTGGGCGGATATGCCGCCCAATGTGCACCTTGAGCCCTTGGCCAGACAACTCGATCAACGATCTGTCATCTGTTTGCGGCTCTACCCGCACCCATTCGCGGTTGAACTCTGAGCGCTCGACTTTGCCAGCGCTGGTTTGCTCAACCACCAATTGACTACCTTGCAAAATAATCCGCTCACCATCGGTGGCGTGGCGGGCATAGACCAAAAAGGCCGTACCCACCATGAGCAGTTCTGCCCATGCGAATGGCATGATCATCTTTGCACCGTGTAGCCAAAACCCTCCGGCGATCCCTAACGAGACCACGCACAAAGAGGCATAAAGCCAGCACAGTTGCGCAGGCGTTACCGAGCAATTGCGCAGCAATTTCCAATGGATTTGCTGGTCAGAGACGGTAGCGAATCGAAAACCAAAATCAGGCACAGGCTTGAAGTTTCACATCAATCTCTCAAAGCCTGTTGAAATCAGCAGTCTGCGCTTTGAAAGGAGCGTGGGAACATACCCAAAATCTTACAACTCCGTATTGTAGCTCGGGTTGACCCTAGCATTGCTTGAGAAAGCCCCTACTGTCAGCAATTTCAAGCTAAGTCAGTCTAGTTTTGCCCTGGGCCAGCATGGCACGCATGTCCTGCATTGATACAGCTGACTCGCTGCTGACCTTAATCCTTGGGCTGGGTTTGTAAGCGTGGCCGTAAATCACCTCAAAAGTCAGGGAAATTGGACCATTGCCCCAATATTGGCGCATAGCTTCCAACAGCCTGGTTTTGTATCTACGCCCACGCAGACTTTCAAAACGCTGTGGATGCAGGTTACGCCCTAGGCCGCGCAGCTCTTGCAGCGCTCGCTCTGGCGTCGCAAAACTCAGAGTGATGCGCTCCATGTCCATCACCGGCTCGGCAAAACCTGACTGCACCAGCATGTCACCCCAGTCGTGCATGTCCGTAAAAGAATGGCCACAAGGCCCCCAGCCCAACTGTTCGTAGAGCGCCCGCATTTCCTTGGCCGTGTCTGGCCCGAGACATGAGAACATTAAAAAACCGTTAGTTGCCAAAGCGCGATGCCACTGGCCTATCAACGCCAAAGGGTCAGCCTGGCTATGCAAAAGCATGTTGGCCCATACAAGTTGCACAGCACCGGGCGCAGGCTCACCCGCGATGGGCACGGCATCTGTCCAGCGGCTGGGTTGCCAAACGGGTTTTGCTATTTTTTTAATAGCTGCTTGCGCAGTAGATACTTGGACTTCAGCTATAAAACAGGGTGATTTAGGGTATCGCTGAGAAATTTTTTGATGGGTTTGCAATCCCCCATTGACAGCAGCCCAATGAGCCCAAGCTGCTGGTGGATTTTTGATCCACTGCAAACGATCTTGCATGCGCGTGCCCACCTCCTCATGCAGCCACGGCGCTTGTAACAGCGCAGACAACTCACCGCGCGCGCAGATGCTGTGCCAGCGCTGGGCAGCAACAGAGTCGATAGTGGGCGGACGTTGGTCGGTGGTCATAAAACAAGTCAACAGATGCTGCGAGTATATTGGGGTGATCTATTAATTTATCGCGTCATGCTTACCCAACTGCTTACCCAACTGCTACACCAAGCTGCACACAGCCTGCCCAGCCAATGCGCTATCTGCCGCAGCTGGGGCCTAACGCGGGTTTGCTCATCCTGCGTGGGCCGGTTTGCTTCAGATGTGCCGCGCTGTAGTACCTGCGCCCTCGTCACCACAGGGTCTGCTGCCCAATGCGGGGCTTGCATTCGCCACGGCAGCGCGCTAGATGCTTGTTTCGCCGCAGTTGACTATGCTTATCCCTGGAATGACCTGCTGGCCAAGCTTAAATTTGATGGCGGTAGTCTGGGTGGGGTGTCGGGCGCAGACCCGGCATTTGCGGGGATAGTGGCTACCATCATGCGCCAGTGCAGCACCATCATGCAGGCACTGGCCCAGGCTGACTGGGCGCTACCTGTGCCGCTAGCCGCACCGCGCCTGGCGCAGCGGGGGTTTAACCAAGCACTAGAAATCACCAAACAGCTATTACACCCAAGCGGCACAGTGCGTGCTGTATTGCGTACCGACATCCTCGTGCGTACCCGAGACACAGCGCCGCAGGTAGGGTTAGACCGCGCCCAGCGCCAGCAGAATATGTTGCACGCATTTGCCATCGAGCCCGCTTGGGCATCACAGGTCAGTGGCACGCGGGTGGTGCTGATAGACGACGTCACTACCACCACGGCCACCCTGTGCGCGGCAGCGGCGGCCCTGCGCGCTGCGGGCGCGGTGCAGGTAGTAGCATTAGTTTTTGCCCGCACGCCTGAAGGCAACTAGGCTGCACGGGGTATAATCGCGGGCTTTGCTGACATCATCCTCAAACCATTAGGATTTATATACCATGGCATCTACCAAGCCTAAGAAAAAGAACCCGCGCCTGGCGTCGGGCCGTAAACGCGTCCGTCAAGACGTGAAAATCAACGCCGCGAACACCTCGTTGCGCTCCAAATACCGTACTGCGGTGAAAAACGTGGAAAAAGCTGTTGTCGCTGGCGACAAGGCCAAAGCCACTGAACTCTTTGCCAAAGCGCAAGCTATTGTGGACACTGTTGCTGACAAAGGCATCTTCCACAAAAACAAAGCTGCTCGTGATAAGAGCCGTTTAGCCGCCAAGGTGAAAACCTTGGCCACCGCCAAGTAATATTGGCACCAAGCCCTGACTGGCACGCCAGTCAGCCGTTTGATGTGGGTGCGCTGTCAGCAAAGAAAAAGCAAAAAGCCGTCGCAAGACGGCTTTTTTGTGGGCGCAAACTATTAAAAAACTAATCCGGCAGTTAAATTGCTTGTTTGCCTAGCGTGCCATCAGGCAACAAGCAGGCATCGGCAACCTGCAGCTCGTTATCGCGCGCAAAATTCATCACAAAATCCCAAGCCATGGGCTCGGCATCGCGCAAATCGCGGTGCACCACCACACATTTAATATCGCCCAAGTTGGTGGGCAGGCACCATTCAGAATAGCTTAAATGTGAGCCTGGCACCGCACCGCCGGGGCGAAACGGGCTCATCACACCGCACAGTCGCTCAGCCCAGTCGCTAGGGCGAAAGGTCTTACCGTCTTTAGTGACGCCTTGGATAAAGACTTGTTGTGAGCTTGGGGTGGCCATGGGTGTTGGGGGCATTGTGCAGCAGCAGGATCGCCGTTGCTGCACTGCACAACAATTCTATCTTATATAAGACTTGAATCAGGTTTTAGGTAGCGGCTTGCGTACTACAAACTGTGCACCACACGCATCGCAGCCATGCAAAAGCAGCGATAACCCAGTACGCGCAAACCGCTGCATTGCCCCTAAAATCTATTGTCAACGGTTCTGCAGATTGTGTTGAACCGTTTTTTTATTGCCTTGATTGCGAGCCACCATGACGACTAACACTAGCGCCACTGTACAACCCCACGTAATGAACACCTACGGGCGCGTGGCCATTGCACTGTCGCATGGCCAAGGCTGCCGCGTATGGGATGTCAACGGTAAAAGCTACCTCGACGGCTTGGGCGGCATTGCAGTGAACACGCTGGGGCATAACCACCCTAAGCTGGTGCCGGCGCTGCAAGACCAGCTGACCAAGCTGATCCACACCAGCAACTACTACTTCACTCCCAACGCAGAAAAACTAGCCGCCGCACTGGTGGAGCGCAGCGGCCTGACTAACGTATTCTTCTGCTCTACGGGCCTTGAGGCTAACGAAGCTGCGCTCAAACTGGCCCGCAAATTTGGCCACGACAAGGGCATCGAGCGCCCTGAAATAGTTGTCTACGAAAAAGCTTTTCATGGTCGCAGCATTGCCACGCTCAGCGCTACGGGTAACGTGAAAATTCAAGCCGGTTTTGGACCACTGGTGGAAGGCTTTGTGCGCGTGCCAGTCAACAATATCGAAGCGCTTAAAAAGGCTACCGAAGGCAATAAAAATGTAGTCGCCGTATTTTTTGAAGCCATCCAAGGCGAAGGTGGCGTCAATCCGTTTCACATGGATTATTTGAAAGACGTACGCAAGCTATGCGACGAGCGCGACTGGCTGCTGATGATTGACGAAGTGCAATGCGGCATGGGGCGCACCGGCAAATGGTTTGCCCACCAGTGGGCAGGTATTAAGCCTGATGTGATGCCACTGGCCAAAGGCTTAGGCTCGGGCGTGCCGATTGGCGCGGTGGTGGCAGGCCCCAAGGCTGCCCACATCTTTGCACCGGGCAACCACGGCACTACCTTTGGCGGCAACCCACTGGCCATGCGCGCGGGGGTAGAAACCATCCGCATCATGGAAGAAGACAACTTGCTAGAAAACGCCTTCTTAGTCGGTGGCTACCTCAAAGCCGCCTTCATCCGCGAGCTGGCAGGCGTAGCAGGCATCCGCGAAGTGCGCGGCATGGGGCTGATGCTGGGTATCGATTTGGCCAAGCCCTGCGGCGCACTGGTAGGCCGCTGCGCAGACGCTGGGCTACTGATCAGCGTAACGGCTGATTCAGTCATTCGTCTTGTGCCACCGCTGATATTGACCAAGGCTGAGGCTGATGAAATGGTGGCTATATTAGTGCCTTTGATTAAGGCTATATTGTTGGAATCGTAAATTAATACATTTTTTGAACGCAGAGGGCGCGAAGATTTCGCAAAGAACGCAGAAAAAGACAGAGAAAAGAAATACAAAAATACCAATTAAAGGTAATAAATTAAAAATCGCCGTCAAACAGCACACAAGAATCTGATTAAATTTTGGTTTTACTTTTGTATTTCTTTTTTGCGCCCTTTGCGAAACCTTCGCGCCCTCTGCGTTCAAAAACTCCTTGGTATTTCTCTAAGATTACCCAAAACCTATGAAACACTACCTCCAGTTCAACGATCTCACTGCTGACGAATATGCGCATATTTTTGCCAGGGCCACAGAAATCAAGCGTAAGTTCAAGGCCTATGAAAAATACCACCCGCTAGCTGACCGCACGCTGGCGATGATTTTTGAAAAGGCATCGACACGCACGCGTGTGAGCTTTGAGGCGGGCATGTACCAACTGGGTGGTAGCGTGGTGCACCTGACCACTGAAGGCAGCCAGTTGGGGCGCGCAGAGCCCATAGAAGACAGCGCCAAAGTCATCAGCCGTATGGTGGATTTGGTGATGATTCGCACCTACGAGCAAACCAAGATCGAGGCCTTTGCCTCTAGCAGCCGCGTGCCGGTCATCAACGGGCTGACCAATGAGTTTCACCCTTGCCAAATCATGGCGGACATCTTCACCTATGAAGAGCATCGCGGCTCGATCAAAGGCAAAACCGTAGCGTGGGTAGGTGACGGTAACAACATGGCCAACACTTGGCTGCAAGCGGCAGCCATACTGGGTTTTAAAGTTAACGTTAGCACTCCTAGCGGCTATGAAATAGACAAGAAGTTAATGGGTAACTTAGGTATCTCTGGCTCAAGCAGCTACCAGTTTTATAGTGATCCACTACAAGCTTGCCAAGGCGCGCACCTTGTCACCACCGACGTGTGGACCAGCATGGGATTTGAAGCCGAGAACGAAACCCGCAAAAAGGCCTTTGCCCACTGGTGTGTCAGCAAAACCATGATGCAGGCAGCACAAAGCGACGCGCTGTTTATGCATTGTCTACCGGCACATCGCGGCGAAGAGGTCGCCGCCGATGTCATCGACGGCCCGCAGTCAGTGGTGTGGGACGAAGCTGAGAACCGTATGCATGTGCAAAAAGCGTTGATGGAATTTTTACTACTGGGTAGAGTTGCTTAATTTACTAATGCTTGTAGGTGATACACTAACAGTGTCGACAGCAGGAGAGTGATGCCAAGCCAGTTTTTAACTGTTCATGCATCCACCGAAGGCGCAAACTTCCATAATCGCTCAGGTCCAGAACTGCCTACCGACATCAGCCGTCTGGAGAGACGCTGCGCGCAATGCGCAGCGCACCGAAGGAGCAAAACTTATCCTTGTGGGTAAGTTGAATCTCTCAGGTAACAGGGACAGTGGAAGCGGCCGCAGCATGTATTGCCTCGCGGTTGCTATTTATTTCATAGCTGCCTGAGCAATATCTGCCTGCGAAGACCATTGTTTTCGTTACAAGGATAGGCTATGAAAGTCATCGTTTTAGGCGCTGGTGTCACGGGTATTACCACGGCTTGGTTTTTGCGTCAGCAAGGCCATGAAGTAACGGTAGTTGAGCGGCGCGCAGCGCCAGCATTAGAAACCAGCTTTGCCAATGGAGGGCAAATCTCCGTGAGCCACGCTGAGCCTTGGGCTAACCCGGGCGCACCACTCAAAGTGCTTAAATGGCTGGCCAAAGAAGATGCACCACTGCTGTTCAGACTGCGAGCCGACATGAACCAGTGGCTGTGGGGCTTGGAGTTTTTGCGCAACTGCACGCCTTCGCGCACACGGCACAACATTCAACAAATCGTCAACCTGGGCATGTACAGCCGCAGCACATTACAAAAGCTGCGGGGCGACTTAGGACTGAACTACAGTGCGCTAACCAAAGGCATTTTGCATTTCTACACCAGCCAGTCTGAATACGACGATGCGCAAGCGCCTGCACAGATCATGCGTGAATATGGCTGCGAACTGGACATGAAAACCGCTGACGAATGCGTAGCCATCGAACCTGCACTAGCGCAATGCAAAAATCAAATTGTTGGCGGCAGCATGACCCCCAGCGACGAATCAGGCGATGCACAAGCCTTCACCAGTGCGCTGGCTGCCAAGTGTGCCGAGCAAGGCGTCACGTTTTTATACAACACCCATGTGGTGGGGCTGAAGACTGCGGGTAGCAGCATTACCAGCGTGCAAGTAGCCCAAGGCAACGGCGAAGCAGGTGGCCAACTGCAGCATCTGCAAGCTGATGCCTACGTGCTGTGCTTAGGGTCATTTAGCGCGCAGTGGGCCAAGCTTGTGGGCCACACGCTGCGCATCTACCCCGCCAAAGGCTATTCAGTGACCCTGCCGGTCATCAACGAGTCCGCGTCATACAACGTGAGCCTGACGGACGACGAATACAAGCTAGTGTTCTCGCGCCTAGGCAACCGCCTGCGCATTGCGGGCACAGCAGAACTCAATGGCTACAACACCGACTTGAACCTCGTGCGCTGCCAAGCCATCATCCGCCGCGTGCGCCAGCTCTTCCCCGACATGACCGATGGGCAAGGCGCGCAGCTATGGACCGGCCTGCGCCCCGCGACGCCTAGTAACGTGCCCTATATTGGCCGCAGCAAAACCAGTAACTTGTTTTTGAATACAGGCCATGGCACGCTGGGCTGGACACACGCATGCGGATCGGGTGCTGCGATTGCCGACATTGTCAGTGGCAAAGCGCCACAGGTGGATTTTGCGTTCACAGGGCTAGACACGGCTTCACGCAAGGGGGCAGCGCATCACGTAGCCACTGCGTAGATAGGCGACAAAGTAGCTTGCGGCATTTACGAGTGGCGACCCAATCCGTGTCATGAATTAGAGGCCGGGTCTGACGGTTGCCAGCGCGCTAGAACACGGCATGGTTTGATACCGTTGGACTTAGTGTGATTTGAATTGCTATTAATTCAATAGCTACTTAATTAATGAATACTTGGACTACAAGCGCTTTTCTTAGGAAATTACGCACGCAAAGGCACTGTACGCTCACTCAAGCCGTAATAATCCAGCCCTCTAATGCGTCCACCTTCTTAGGCAAACCGTAGCGTGCATGGTCTGCATCATGTTGTGCTTTGGCCCACGCCGCTTGCAGCATGCACAGTGCTGCGTCCAAGCTGTCCCCGCTGGCATCGTCGGTTAACGTATCGCGCTGCGCATGGGTCAGTTTGAGGCGTAGTTTTAACCGGGTTTGGCCATTTTCTAGCGCCGTGAGCAGGTCTTTGCGGGCGATTAAGCGGTCTGGGGTTTGCTTGGCTTTGTCGTCGGACTTGTAGCTACGGTTTTGTAATATCTCGCGCGCCAGTAAGCCTGGATAGGCCTCTAGCGCGACGCGGCGGGGCTGGCCTGATGCATCTTTGTCAAAAGCGTCACCTGCATGCAATGCGGGCAGGTGCACACCCGCATCTAACAGGCGCGGTGCGCCTGAGTGCAGCATGTAAGCTACTGGCGGGTTAACCCACTTCATGCTGGGGCTGCTGCCCGCAGGCACATCAGTAGCGCGGTGGGCAAACTTGCCACCTACAGGCCGCGCATCGCAAAAGGCTTTGAAAGTGGCGCGAATGTCCGCACGCGACAGGCTGGCGTAGTGGCGAATGCTTTGCGCCCATTCGGTGGGCCAGTGCAAATGCTCAACCAGCTCACGCGGCAGACCAAACGGTAAATCAAAACCGCCAATCCAATCCTTGTGGGCACAAAGCCAGTGGCTAAAGCCGTCTAAAGTTTCTACACGGTCTAGGTGCGACAACTGCACGCGGCCTTTGTCGCTGGTGCCCACAGCAAAAACGATAGGTTTACGCTTAGTGGGGCTGCTAGAAAAATCGCATCCTATCACTTGCATGTCCGTTACCCCAGCGCCAGCGCTATAACGCCCACCGCAATGGCCGCTGCGCCAACGATGCGTAAAACACGGTCACCCTCACCTAGCAAGTGTCCGCCTATCAGCGCAGCAAACAACATGCTGACTTCGCGCGCAGGCGCTACGTGGCTCACCGGAGCAATCAATATCGCGTAGAGTACACATACATAGGCTATGGGACTGAAAATAGCAACTATGGCGGCGTACTTCCACTGCAGCTTCCACAGGCGCTTAGCCTCTGGTATGTCGCGCAGCACAGGTACCACTGAGTAGGGCAAGCGCAAAATGTTGCACCAGTAGTCAAACAAAATGGGCGAGATAGCCATGATTTTGACGGCATACGCATCTAGCACGGTGTAGCACGCTATCAAAGCGCCGGTGAGCAGGCCCCAAAACACACCTGCTTTAAGGCGCTCTTTTTTAGCTGGGTCATGTGCGGCTTTAAAAAGTGCTGGGCCACCTGCCACTAAAAACACGCCCACAACTACGCCAGCAATACCCAGCACTCCAAAAGCGGACAACTGCTCGCCAAAGACAATCACCGCAACCGATGACGACAGCAGCGGGCCACTGCCGCGTGCCAACGGATAGACAATCGTTAAATCACTTTTGCGATAACCAGTGAGCAGGCAGAAAAAGTACACCCAGTGCACAAAGCCGCTCAGCGCTATCAATCCCCACTCTAATGCGCCCCAGGTAGGCACCACCTCCCAGCCTAGCCAAATGCACAATGGTGTCCACACCACGAACATAATGGCCGCATTAAAAAATGTAAACCGCGAGTCGCCGTTGGCTTTTTTTGCTGCAATATTCCAGCCAGCGTGGATGAGAGCGCCTAGCAGTACCAGGCCAACTGCCGTCAGTGGCAAGGCTTACGCTCTGCCGATGATTGACGCTGTAGCCATCAACTCTTCTAGCAGCGCGAGAGACACTTTGCCGCTTACGCCGTAAGGGTCAAATTCGGGTCTCTCAGAGTATTTAAGCACAATGGAAGTGTTGAGTTTGGCCAAATTGACTTGGCCCATGGTCCAGCCGCCAAATCGGCGGGCAGAAATTTCTTCATAGTCCAGCAGCACCACATCAGTGTGCCGATTATCTTTACTGATGTGGTTGTAGAGCTCGCTAACTGCGCCGCGGCCGCCTTCAATGGCTTGCAAAAATATGCCACCGCCGTAGCAAAGAATACCTGTGATACCCGAGGCAGGGTTATGGGTACGCGAAGTCGCCAAAATGGCATCAATATGCTCTGGTTTGGATGGATCACTTAAACGGCTGACATAAAGAAGGCGAACTAGCATGGTGATCTCTTTTAAAAAATATTGATTTGCGAAAAATATTGCCGCAAACGGGCTATTGCGGCCCCGAGTTTTGGCGCGGAATCAGCGATAAAAACTCACGGCGCAAATCAGTGTTCTTTAAAAAACTTCCGCGCATCACCGAGTTGATCATTTTGCTGTCCATGTCTTTCACGCCGCGCCAGCCCATGCAGTAGTGGCTGGCCTCCATGACGATGGCCAAGCCATCTGGCTGTGTTTTAGCTTGTATTAAATCCGCCAGTTGCACAACAGCTTCTTCTTGAATTTGCGGGCGGCCCATCACCCATTCGGCCAGGCGTGCGTATTTGGACAGGCCAATTACGTTGGTGTGCTCGTTGGGCATCACGCCAATCCACACCTTGCCAATGACCGGGCAAAAGTGGTGGCTGCAGGCGCTGCGCACGGTGATCGGGCCGACGATCATCAGCTCGTTCAAATGCTCAGCGTTGGGAAATTCGGTGATATTAGGTGCCTTAACGTAGCGGCCATTGAACACTTCGTTCAAATACATTTTGGCTACGCGGCGTGCAGTGTTGTTGGTGTTGTGGTCGGTGTCGGTGTCGATCACCATGCTTTGCAGCACGCCCTTCATCTTGTCTTCCACTTCATCTAGCAGCTTGGCCAGCTCTCCAGGCTCGATGAAATCAGCGATATTGTCATTAGCGTTAAAGCGTTTTTTAGAGGCTTTGATACGCTCGCGGATGATGGTAGACATGGGGGTGCCGATGTCAGTGTCGGATGTGGTCATGTTGGTTTTGGTTTTCATTAACATGGCAACAATGTTACCCCAAATTAAATAGTAAGGTTTTTGGTTAAAAGTCCAAGTATTTACTGATTTACCTGCTATGCATTCAATAGCGTTTTTAGTTTTTAGGCTTTTGACATCCTACAGCGCCTGGTCAATAGCGGTGGCCGGTAACCCACAGTGCGGCGCGCATGGCACCAAAAGCGATACGGTCGCGCACGCGCTGTGCCCACGGGCGGTGGGCGTAGTCGGCCGGGTTAATCTTTTGGCCGCCATGCTGCATGGCGTGTTGCAGTTTGGCGCGCAAGCTTTGCGCAAATGTGCTGCCCTGCACCACGACATTGGCCTCGCGCGCTAGCAGCAGGCTTAGGGGATCAAGGTTGGATGAACCCACGGTGGCCCAAGCTTGGGCTTGGTCTGCGTCAATCACCGCCACCTTGGCGTGCAAGAAACTAGCGGCGTATTCATGGATCTCAACCCCCGCCTCTAGCAGCGCGCTGTACACCGGGCGGGCTGCGTGGTATTGCATAAAGTATTCGTATTTGCCCTGCAGCAGCAGCTGCACTTTGACCCCGCGTTTGGCGGCGGCGATGATGGCTTTGCGCAGCTTGCCACCGGGCAGAAAATAAGCATTGGCAATGATGATGTCGTGGCGCGCTTGGCCGATGGCATGCAGGTAGGCGCGCTCAATATTTTTGCGGTTGCGCAGGTTATCGCGCAATAGTAGGCCGGCCCGGCTGGTGGGCGCTGTACCGGCCAGCGCATCGTTGACCAGCGACTGCACCACTGCCTGTGCATGGCCACCACTGCCAAACACCACCGAGCGCGAGCTAACCCATGACGTTACCGCTGCGCTGATCTGGCGGCGGCGCAGCTTGTGCATAGCCTGCTGGCGGTCCCACAGATGGCCCATGGTGTCCATCATGGTGTCCACCAGCGGGCCACGCACGCATACCGAAAAGTCAAAACGCGGTGCCTTTAACGTGCCGTGGTTAGGGTCGTGGTGATCGTCCAAGATATTGATACCGCCACAAAACGCCAGCGCCCGGTCGGTGCCGCCATCCACCACTACCAGCTTACGGTGCAGCCTGCGCCAGCCGCTGGGCATCAATATGCCCAAGCTACCCAGCGGGTTAAACACCTCATACTGCACACCCGCTGCGCCAAAGCGCTCGCGCCAGTCTGCGGGCATACTGCCCGTGCCTACGCCGTCCACTACCAGTTGCACACGCACGCCGCGCAGGGCCGCACGCGCCAGCGCTGCACCCACATCAGCGCCCGAGGCAGTGAAGTCAAAAATATAGGTCTCCATGCGAATATCGTGCTGCGCAGCATCCATCGCCTGCACCATGGCCGGAAAAAACTCGGCCGTGCCCTCAAGCAACGTAACCTGGTGACCCGGTGCAAATTGCGCCATAGTTCAGTGCCCCTCTGGCAAAGCCAGGTCTACCAGTAAAGGCAAATGGTCAGACATGCGCGCCCACACCGCACCACGCGGCACATGGCTAGCCACCAGCTTGGCGTGGCGTGCAAACACATGGTCGATCTGCACCAATGGCAGCCGCGATGGAAACGTAGGATGCCAGCCGTAGTCAATAGGCTTGGCATTAGCTCTGTTTTTCATAGCTTCATTAGCCCAATTGACAGGCGCTACAGGGCTATTAAAGTCACCTGCCACAACCAAGGCGGCGGATTTAGGAATCTCGCGTTCTATAAATTGGGCCAGCTGCGCCAGCTGTCGTCTGCGGCTGGCGGCAATTAAGCCCAGGTGCACCACGATAACATGCACAGGTGCACCGTGCACCAGCACTTCGCAGTGCAGCAGGCCGCGCTGCTCAAAGCGGTGGTCGCTCATGTCCTCGTGCTGGTGGGTAATCACAGGCCAGCGCGACAGCAGCGCGTTGCCATGTTCGCCGTGGCGGGTGTGGGCATTAGTGCGGTACACGGCCTCGTACCCTTCGGGGGCCAAGTAGTCAGCTTGGGGCAGCTCAGGCCAGCGGGTAAAGTGCCCAGCCTCTTTGCGGTTAACGCTGCGTACTTCTTGCAGGCAAACGATGTCGGCATCAAACTGCTCTACTGCGTGCACCATATCGTGGATTTCAAGGCGTCTGCCTGGCCCCAGGCCACGCACACCTTTGTGAATGTTCCATGTGGCGACGCGCAGGTTGGCAAGTGGTGAAGGCTTCATGGGGCTATTGTGACAAATAACTTGTACGTTGCTATGACAGGTGGTTTAAAGCCGTTTTAGTGATGATTTAGCGCTGTAGTCCAAGTATTTATTACTTACTTTGCTATTGAATTTGTAGCGTATTGCATTGTTGCTTAGCTCGGGAGCGGACTCCCCTGTGACAATGAATGGTGTCCCTGTTTACCTTGGACGGGCGGCGGGACATATCGTTGCGTTTGGCGCTACCTCTTCCACTTCTCTGCGCCTTAGCCAACTACAAGCGACCTGCTGTGCCGTAGGGCTGTCGCCACCAATTCGAACTTCGGGCTCGAAGCGCGCAGACGTGGGGACAAGAAATTTAGGCTGTCTGAGCGCAGCGAGTTCCTAAATTTCCCCCACGTCGAGGTTCTATGTTGCAAGTCAAGCAGTTTGGGGCACTATTTGAGCTTT
>JAYTPK010000084.1:0-16288 GCA_043747295.1 Polaromonas sp.
CTCAATGCAAGATTTGCAAACCGCCATTGCGCGTATGCGTGAGGTGTTGGCGTGACGCAGGGCACACCGCTCACAACGCAACAGCCATTCGTGTGGCCAGTGCGTGTGTACTGGGAAGACACCGACGCAGGCGGCATTGTGTTTTATGCCAACTACTTAAAGTTTATGGAGCGTGCGCGCACTGAATGGTTGCGCGCATTGGGTGTGTCGCAAAGCGCACTGCGCGAGACCACGGCAAGCCAAGCAGGCGGCATGTTTGTAGTGACTGACACCCAGCTGCACTATAAGTTGCCTGCGCAGTTGGATGATCAACTTTTGGTTACAGCGCAGATCGTAGAAAAGAGTCGAATTACGCTTACCATCAGACAAGAAATTAGGAGAGAAATTAGGAGAGAAACTAGGTCAGAGTCCAAGCAAAATATGCTCACACAGCTATTAAATATAGAGCAATCAGGCTCTGCCATGCTGCTACCCACAGCGGAACTTAACACCCAGCCCTTGGTCTGTCATGGGCAAATTCGTATTGCTTGGGTCAGCACCAACAATTTAAAACCCACAAAAATTCCACAACACGTGATGGAGGTACTGCAGTGAACCAAGATTTATCGATATTGCATTTGATTTTGAATGCCAGCTTTGTAGTGCAGGCTGTCATGCTGCTGCTGGTAGTGGTATCCATTTCCAGCTGGGCGGCGATATTTCGCAAGCTCATTGCATTAGGCAAAATCAAATCACTCAATGACGAGTTTGAACGTGACTTTTGGTCTGGCACATCGCTTAACGAGCTGTTTCAGTCTGCCGCGCAAAACGCCAAACACTCAGGCCCGATGGAGCGTATTTTTGCCAGTGGCATGCGCGAATACCAAAAACTGCGCGAACGCCGCATTGCCGACACCTCCACCCTGATGGAAGGCGCACGCCGCGCCATGCGTGCCAGCTTTCAACGCGAGTTAGATGTGGTGGAAAGCAATTTGTCTTTCTTAGCTTCAGTGGGCAGTGTGTCACCCTACGTGGGCTTGTTTGGTACGGTGTGGGGCATCATGCATGCGTTTACGGGCTTGGCATCGCTGCAGCAGGTCACCTTAGCTACAGTAGCGCCCGGCATTGCTGAGGCATTGGTGGCTACGGCCATTGGCTTGTTTGCTGCTATTCCAGCGGTAGTAGCCTACAACCGGTTTGCACGCGACATTGACCGCGTGGCGATTAAGTTGGAAACGTTTATTGAGGAGTTTTCAAATATTTTGCAACGCAACCTAGGCGCCAATTTGGCCCAAGCTGCGGTAAACCCCAGCGCATCCGCTACAGGCCACTAAGCCTGCCTGTATAGCAACCATGCCAAGGAGAACTCCATGCCCGCCATGATATCCAGAGGCCGAGGCCGCCGCACCATTAACGAGATCAACATGGTGCCCTTTATCGACGTGATGCTGGTGCTGCTGATCATCTTTATGGTCACCGCGCCACTCATCTCGCCCAGCGTGATTAACCTGCCCAGTGTGGGTAAAGCCGCTAAGCAGCCTGATACGGTGATTCAGATTGTCATCAAAAAAGATGAAACCTTAGAAATAAAAAGCGGTAAGTCGCTTGAAATTACTGCGCAAGCAGCTATCACAAACATAGCGCAGCAGATCAAACAATTGCAAGCTGGCAGCACCACCACACCTGTAGTGATCACCGCTGACAAAGCTGTGAAATACGAAACCGTAGTCGCGGTGATGGACAAGCTGCAGCGCGCAGGCATCGCGCGCGTGGGCTTGTCAGTGCAGCTGGCCAAATAACACACCGCCTGCCATGCCCAGCGCTTTTGACCGCGTCGAGTTTGCCCCGCCCGCACAGCCTGGCATGCTGCGCGCAATGGCGCTGGCCGTGTTGGCACACCTGCTGCTGGTAGCCGCCCTCACCTGGGGCGTGAACTGGAAGCGCCAAAACCCCACCGAGATCAGCGCCGATGCCGAGCTGTGGGCTAGCGTGCCCCAGCAAGCCGCACCACGCGCAGTGGAACCGCCACCTGCGCCGCCACCGCCCGAAGTCAAACCCGAAGCCAAGCCAGAGCCCAAGCCTGAACCTAAGCCCCTATCCGTTGAAAAAGCCCCCGACATTGTTGACAAGGTAGACAAGCCACCTAAAAAAGTGGTGGAGGACAAACCGGTAGACAAACCAGAACAGAAGGCTAAACCCCCAAAACCTGAGATTAAGCCCGAAATAAAGGTTGAGCCTAAGCCCGAAGCCAAACCCGACCCCGCCGCCGCTAAGCGCGAGGCGCAGCGTAAAGCAACCGAACAAACTGCCGCCGAAGAAAAACAGTTAACAGCACAACGTGAAGAAAACCTCAAGCGCATGACCGGCATCGCAGGTGCCACTGGCGGGCTAACAGCCACCGGCACAGCACAGCAGTCCAGTGGGCCATCTAGTGGCTACGGTGGCCGGGTGAAAGCGCGTGTAAAACCTAACTTAGTGTTCACTAGCACCGTGTCAGGCAACCCACTGGTCAGCATTGAAGTGCGTGCTGCACCTGATGGTACTATTTTGGGCACCCCGCGCATCGTCAAGTCCAGTGGCAACCGTGAATGGGACCAAGCCGTAGTGCGCGCATTTGAAAAAACTGAGGTCATGCCACGCGATACCAATGGCACCGTGCCCACCCCTATCATTGTGGAATGGCGGGTAAATGACTAGCGTGCTAAATTTTTAAGATTTACCATGCTCAGGCGCAGGCCATAGCCCGCGCGGCCGTATCAGCACAGCCACAATCATTGCCAGCGCAATCAACAGCTGGCGCAAAATGCCAGCGTCTAAGCGCCCATCAGTAATCTCTTGCAGCGGGCCCACTACATAGCGCAGCATTTCGGGCAAAGCCGTCAGCAGCACAGCACCCAAGATCACACCAGGAATATGGCCCATGCCGCCAAACACCACCATGGCCACAATCATCACTGACTCTTGCAGGCTAAATGATTCGGGTGACACATAGCCCTGAAACGCGCCAAACATGGCCCCAGCCACACCGCCAAAACTGGCACCTAAGGCAAAAGCCAGCAGCTTCATATGCCGCGTGTTAACACCCATCGCCTCAGCCGCCACCTCATCATCGCGAATGGCCATCCAAGCACGACCAATGCGCGAGACTTGCAAGCGGTAGCTAACTGCCACTACCAGCACAGTGAATGCTAAAAATAAATAGTAATACAAAGTGACTGAAGATAGCTCGTAACCGCCCAGTGACAAGCGCTTGCCTAGGTCTAAGCCCAAGAAGCTGATCGAGTCAATTTGACCCAAGCCCTTGGCGCCTTGCGTGATGTTGATGGGATGGCCTAGGTTATTGATAAAGATACGCACAATCTCGCCAAAACCCAGCGTCACAATGGCCAAATAGTCACCCCGCAGCTTGAGTGTGGGCGTACCCAACAAAACGCCCAGCATACTGGCCAGCACGGCAGCCAACGGAATAGTGACCCACCAAGGTGCATGCAAACCAGCCGGAAACATCGCAGCAACCCAGGCAAACTGCTCAGGCAGATGCTGCGACGACAGCAGCGCAAACACATACGCACCCACCGCATAAAAAGCCACGTAGCCTAAATCGAGCAGGCCCGCATTACCCACCACAATGTTCATGCCCAGTGCCATCATGATGTAGAGCAGGCAAGTGGCTGCAATGCGCACCCAATGGTCGCCCATGCCTTGCAACACCAAGGGCAGCAGCAATAAGGCAGATACAGCAACACCACGCTCGAGCTTAGAGGTGGGTTGTATGAAGTTGTACATTGGTAGCCAGCTTAGCAGACATCATTTAGCTTGCTAACCCATAGATGCACATTAACTGGGTATATCAACAGCTTTACTGGGCAGCATACTATCTTGATGCCCGGTTTAGGGTTTTGCCTAGCAACTTGTAACCTATCACGTCAACCCCAGACCTGCGCACCCGTTATAGTTATGAGGTCTTAGAAATCTTCTGAGCCACAAAAACCACCACCCTCTGAGGAGTTACCTATGTTGAAAAAACTGTTTGTATTGTTTGCTATGTTGTACGCAGCACTAGCTTTTGCCGCTGTAGATGTGAACAAAGCCACCGCCGCTGAGCTTGACGCCATCAAAGGCATCGGCCCTGGCATTTCTGGCAAAATTTTGGATGAGCGCAAAAAAGGCGCTTTCAAAGACTGGGACGACATGATCAAGCGCGTGAACGGCGTAGGCGAGACCAACGCCGCTAAGTTCTCTGCTGAAGGCATGACCGTAGGCGGCTCTAGCTTCAAAGGCGTAGCCGCTGCTGCACCAGCAGCCAAGAAAGACGATAAGCCAGCTGCTAAGGATGCTAAAGACAGCAAGCCTGCTGCCGCTACTGCTGCTGCACCTGCCAAAGATGCTAAAGCTGCTGACGCTAAGCCAGCCGCCGCCGCTCCTGCCGCCGCTGCCCCAGCTGCTGCTAAAGACGCTAAGCCAGCGGCTGCTGATGCCAAGGTAGACGCGAAAGCAGAAGCTAAGCTGAAGAAGGAAGCCGAGAAGAAGTCTAAAGATGAAGCTAAAGCTAAAGCTGCTGAAGAGAAAAAAGCTAAAGCTGACGCTGCTGCTAAAGCCAAGGCCGACGCCAAGCCAGCTGCCGCCGCTAAGAAAGACGACAAGCCTGCTGCTGCTAAAGATGCAGCCAGCGCTGCCAAGAAGTAAGCTTTACAGCTTTGCCCTAAGCCCGGTTCGCCGGGCTTTTTTATTTCCTAAATGGCTTGTAGTCCAAGTATTTATTGATTAAAATGCTATTATTTTTATAGCAAACACTTAGTAGAAGGCCCCATCTAGTTGGCTGACTAAAAGCTGTAGAAAAAGGCTATAATGAAGGGCTTAGCGGAAAGTACGTGGCAATGGGCTGCGCGGCTACCGCGACATGAAGGATCTCCCATGAAAGACGGTATTCACCCTAATTATCGTGACGTATGTTTTCAAGACTTGAGCAACGGCTTCAAGTTTGTTACACGTTCATGCGCTAACACCAAAGAAATGATCAAGATGGAAGACGGCAAAGAACTGCCTCTGTACAAGCTTGATACTTCCAGCGAATCGCACCCCTTCTATACTGGTACCCAGAAGTCTGTGGACAACATGGGCGGCCGCGTAGAGAAGTTCCGCAACCGTTTTGGCCGTACTACCACTACGCCAGCAGCCACTGCAGCAGCAGAAGCCAACAAAGCTTAATTACTTGCGCCACAATAGCTAGGCAGCTCGGGCAACCGGGCTGCCTTTTTATTTGGGCCATTTAAAACCTTGAATAGCACCTCACATACACCCGCCGTAGTTACGCAATCTGCAGTGCGTCGTCTGCCGCGCATGGCACTGTGGTTGTTTTGCCTTGCATATATATTGCCCGGCTTTATTGGCCGTGACCCATGGCGTTCACAAGATATAGCCGCCTTTGGCATGATGCGTGAATTGGCCATGGGCAATTCATCATGGTGGCAGCTCAGCTGGTTAGGCCGCGGGCCAGATGCGCCCGCCTTGGTGCCCTATTGGCTAGGAGCTTGGGGTATCCAAATAGCACCGTCATGGATAGCAGCAGATTTTGCAGCACGCCTGCCCTTTGGCCTGCTACTGGGCTTGACTTTGCTGGCCACATGGTATGCCGTGTACTACCTGGCACGCCGCGATGCAGCGCAACCTGTGCCGTTTGCATTTGGCGGCGAAGCGCAACCCACAGACTATGCACGCGCTATGGCAGACGGCGGGCTGCTGGCAATGATTGCCATGTTGGGTCTTGCCCAGTTATCTCACGAAACTACACCGTATGTCGCGCAACTGGCTTTCACAGCACTACTCTTTTATGCTTTTGCGGCCTCTGCTTACCATACAGCGGTGCCCGCGCTATGCGCAGGCTTTGCAGCGCTGGGCTTGGCGCTTAGTGGTGTGCCCGCGTTTGGCCTAGCCCTAGCATGTGCTGGGGCGCTGGCTCGCGGTCTGCAAAAAGACACTTATGCACGCCGATGGGCTGCGTATTTTGTAGCTTTAGGTCTGGCCGCTGCAGCTGTAGCTACCCAACTAGGCCTGTGGCATGCCAAGATAGGCGGTCTGCCAGAGCAATTAGGTGATTGGAGCGCTTGGGCTAAGCTCATGCTGTGGTTTACCTGGCCTGCTTGGCCGATGGCTTTGATAGGGTTGTGGAAATGGCGCGCGTGGTGGCGGCATTTGCACATTGCGCTACCTATGGCCCTGGCCAGCACCATCGTGGTAGCCACACTGATTGCGCCTAACGCAGACCGCACCTTGCTGCTGGCAGCGCCTACTTTAGCGTGTTTGGCTGCGTTTGCGTTGCCCACACTACAGCGCAGCGTCACCTCACTCATTGATTGGTTTACCCTGATTTTCTTTTCTGGTTGTGGTTTGATTATTTGGGTGGTGTGGATTGCCATGCAAACCGGTGTGCCTGCACAGCCTGCAGCCAATGTGCGCCGTTTAGTGCCGGGTTTTGAACCCAGCTTTGGTTGGCTGGCTTTTGTAGCTGCGCTAGCCGCTAGCGTGGCTTGGGTATGGCTTGTCATGTGGCGCGCTGGACGCCACCGTGATGCACTGTGGAAAAGCTTGGTTTTGCCTGCTGGCGGTGCTGCCATGTCTTGGCTGCTACTGATGACGCTGTGGATGCCCCTGCTTAACTACGTGCGAAGCGACAAGGCGCTGGCACTGCAGGTCATGCGTATCACCACATCAGCTGGTACTGGTGCGAACAAGTCTTGCATCGCAAGTCAGGGGCTATCGCATGCCGATGCAGCGGCCATCGAGCACCATGGAGGCACCAACTTGCAACTTCTGTCTACCGCCTCTGCATGCAACTGGCTAGTCGTATCACCCTCTGAACAAGCTGGCTTTGTCAACTCTTCCAGCGCTGCCGCATGGCAGCTAGCTGGCAGTGCACGCCGCAGAAACTCTGAGCAAGTTAACCTGTTCGTCTACAAACGCCTAGCTTCCCCTGCAGCGCCAACATCGTGACTCTGACTGTGACACCGCTGTCAGCATGAACCATGCCGTCTCTGCATTGCCTATAGCCCAGCCCATACGGCCAGAGCTAGCTACGATAGCGCGTCACGCGGGTACCGTACTGGTAGGCCAGCTGGCTGTCATGTCGTTCAGCATCACCGACACCCTTGTGGCTGGGCGGTTTAATGATGATGCATTGGCCGCGCTGTCCATCGGTGCCTCTATTTATGTCACTGCGTATGTATCTCTCATGGGGGTAATGCAAGCCTTGCTGCCTATCTACGCTGAACTGCATGGTGCTAGACAATATCCACAACTGGGCCGAACCGTGCGCCAGTCGCTTTATCTAGCCGCTGTGCTGATTAGCTTGGGCATGTTGGTCATGCTATTTCCCAAAGCCATTTTGCAATTAGCACAGGTGCCAACTCAATTGATGCCGATGGTGCTAGATTATTTGAGCATCTTGGCCTGGGCTTTGTTGCCGGCTGTGGGTTTTCGTATGTACTCATCGCTCAACCAGGCTTTGGGAAAACCGCAATTTGTCATGTGGTTGCAAGTGGGCTCTTTGGCAGTCAAAATTCCACTGACAATCTGGCTGACTTTTGGTGGATGGGGAATCCCCGCCATGGGTTTAGTAGGTTGTGCTTGGGCTACGTTCATCGTCAATTGGTTGATGCTGTTGTGCGCACTCTGGATGCTGTATGCACAGCCGCTATACCAGCCCCTGCAACTACTGCGGGCTGTTGAACCGCCCGACTGGCAGCAGCTTGCACGTTTTGTGCGCACTGGCGTCCCGGCGGGTTTAGCGTATTTGGTAGAGATCACCTCATTGACCTTGATGGCACTTTTCATAGCGCGGCTTGGGGTGGTTAACTCTGCAAGCCACCAGATAGCTGCCAACATGGCGGGCATCATGTACATGCTGCCTTTAGCATTGTCGATTGCCTGCAGCGCCAGAGTATCGTACTGGGTAGGTGCTGGCTATGCTGCGCAGGCACGCAGTGTCGCCAAGCTAGGCCTTGCCATGGCAGTGGTGATGGCCACTTTAGCGTCGGGTGCTCTATTTATCGCTGCCACCCCCATAGCCAAGCTGTATTCACTCAACCCTAGTGTGGTGGCTATGGCCGCTAGCTTACTGATGTGGGTGGCGGTGTACCACTGGTTTGACGCATTGCAAACCATGTGTGCTTTTGTTCTGCGCAGCTACCGCGTAACGGTGTGGCCACTGCTGGTGTATGTGGTAATGCTGTGGGGCGTTGGCTTGTACGGTGGATATGCTTTGGCCTACACCGATGGGCCTTGGGGCGCTGGGCTGCGCACCGCACAAGCTTTTTGGATGGCTGGAGCTATCGCCCTAGGGCTGGTATTAGTGTGTCTGCTTTGGTTCTTCTGGCGACACGTGCAAATAGGCCGGCCACCCCGCGCGGTAACTTTAACTTAAACACTGCGCACACGCACGGCACCAAAAACTAAGGTAAATGTCGAGCCTTTGCCCACCACGGATTCAATGCGCAGCTCACCCGCGTGCCTTTGGGCAACATGCTTGACAATGGCCAATCCCAGCCCGGTACCACCAGTGTCACGCGAGCGGCTGCGGTCAACACGGTAAAAACGCTCGGTCAAACGGGGAATATGTTCAGGCTCAATGCCCATGCCAGTGTCCGTGACGCGCAGTTCGCCATTACCATCGCCGCGCAGCATCCAATCAACCTGCACCGTGCCGCCTGCAGGGGTGTAACGCACGGCATTGTTAATCAAATTACCCATCGCGCTGAGCAATTCGTTATGGTTGCCCAGCAAAACACAGTTAGTACTAGCGTCATCCGCGTAACCAAAATGCAATCTTAATGGCGAGGCTGTAGACTTACTATTAGCCTGCATCAAAGCCACAGCATCCTGCTCGCATTGTGCTAATAATGTTCGCACGCTCACGGTGTGCTGCAAGCTAGGTACAGGGCTACCCTCCAACCTAGACAAAGTTAGCAAATCGCTGACCAATGCCTGCATACGCTGCGACTGTTCAGCCATAAGCCCCAGATATCGGCTGCGTTGCGACTCATCTAATGGCAAATTCTGCAGGGTCTCGACAAAACCGCTGAGTACGGTCAGTGGTGTGCGAATTTCGTGCGAAACGTTGGCTACAAAGTCACGGCGCTGCGCCTCTGCCTGCTCTACCGCAGTGACATCGCGTGTCAGCATCAGCTTGCGTTTATCTCCATAGACGTGCAGTTGAACAGATATATTCACCGGTCTTTGGTTCGAGCTCTTCGCAGCCGAAAATACCACTTCATGGTCGAAATCGTTAGCAGAAAGATAATGTGCAAAAACAGGCTGACGCACCAAGTTACCAATATGCTGCAACAGATCACGCTGCGCATCCAGACCCAGCTGCTCTGCAGCAATGTGATTACACCATTCAATACGGTTGTCGCTGTCAAGTAAAAGTACACCTATCGGTGAAGCTTGAATGGCAGCTAGAAAATCAGTCATGCGCTGTTCACCCAACGCAATTTGTTGGTCTTTATTACGCACTACACGTCGCACTCTGTCAAACTGCTCACCCCACCAGCCGCTGCTAGCTGGCACAGCATTACCGGACTGCAGAGAACGCATCGACGTGTCAAATTTGTGAGAGCGCCAGCTGTCCCACAACGTGACCAGAAAAACTACTAGTAATGCTCCCCAAGCAGCAAACTCCAGTGAAACGGATAAATAAGCAGCACCAAAACCCAAAAACGCAGCAACAATAAAAACAGCGAGCCGCACAAGCATATTAAAAAGTCTTGCGGGCCAAGTATTTATTGAACTTGTGTAGCTGCTTGGGACGTAAGGCGATAGCCAGCACCTCGTACAGTTTCCACCATAGCTCCAGCGCTCCCCAAGGCTTCGCGTAGCCGTTTGACATGCACGTCCACTGTACGCTCTTCAATAAATACATGGTCTCCCCATACCTTGTCCAGTAGCTGCGCGCGGCTGTGCACTCGTTCAGGGTAAGTCATCAAATAGTTCAACAGCTTGAACTCGGTTGGGCCAAGTTTTAGCTCAGTGCCTAGGTAGGCTACACGGTGTGTGGCACCATCCAAGCTCAAACTAGCAATCTGAATTTGTTCTGTCACCTGTTCTGGCGCTCTGCGGCGCAACACTGCACGAATCCGTGCCATTAACTCTTGGGTAGAAAATGGCTTAGTTACGTAGTCATCGGCGCCTGCATCCAAGCCTTGAATTTTTTCTGGCTCATCGCTACGCGCAGTCAACATCAAAATCGGTACCAGCTTAGTTCGTGGGTCAGCGCGCCATTTTCTAGCCAAACTTATACCACTAGCACCCGGCAGCATCCAATCTAACAAAATAACGTCGGGTAACACAGCGTCGAGCTCACGCTGTGCTTGCTCACCATCGCCACAGATGATGGGCTCAAACCCATGGTGGCGCAGATTGATAGCAATCAGCTCTGCTATAGCAGGTTCGTCTTCTACTATGAGTACACGAGAGGTTTTCATAGTGCTTAACCTACTGCCGACTCAATTTGTTCCATGGTGCTGTGCCGCACATCAGTGCCCTTGACTACGTAGATGATGGACTCAGCAATATTTTTAGCATGATCACCAATACGTTCAATCGCTTTGGCTACAAAAAGCAAATCTAAGCTGGGCGAGATCATGCGTGGGTCTTCCATCATATAGGTCACTAGTTTTCGCACAAACCCATTGAACTCGCGGTCAATAAGATCGTCTTCTTTTAAGATAGTCACAGCTGTAGCAGTGTCAAGGCGCGCGAAAGCATCTAGCGACTTGCGCAGCAAGCCTGAGGCTAACTCTACGGCTACATGCAACTCACGCACGGGCAAAGCACGGGCTGAGCCGCTGGCAATCATGCTTTGCACCATCCGTGCAATTTTTTGCGCTTCGTCGCCAGCACGCTCTAGGTTTGCAGTCATGCGTGAGATCGCCATCAACAAGCGCAGATCACGCGCCGTAGGTTGACGGCGGCCTATGATCGAATTGAGATCCTTATCGATCTGGATTTCCATAGCGTTCACACGATCTTCATCATGAATCACACGTTTAGCGATTTCTGTATCAAAAGTAGTTAATGCCTCTATAGCGCAGCGCGTTTGCGACTCCACTAGACCTGCCATCTCCATCAAACGCGCAGACACTGCATTCAAATCCGCATCAAATTGGGTAGATAGATGTTTATCAGCCATAGTTATTCCTTTGCGCTTAGCCAAAACGGCCTGTAATATAGTCTTCAGTTTCTTTGCGGCTGGGTTTGAAGAACATTTGTTCGGTCTGGCCAAACTCCATCAAATCGCCAAGGTACATATATGCTGTGTAATCACTGCAGCGTGCCGCTTGTTGCATGTTGTGGGTCACAATGACCACGGTGTATTCGCTTTTCAACTCAGCTATCAATTCTTCGATTTTGGCTGTCGATATAGGATCAAGTGCAGAACACGGCTCGTCAAGTAACAACACCTGCGGTTTAATGGCGATGCCACGTGCAATGCACAGGCGCTGCTGTTGCCCACCAGACAGTCCGCTACCACTTTGGCCCAGCTTATCTTTCACCTCGCCCCACAAAGCGGCTTTTCGCAACGCCCACTCCACGCGGTCATCCATATCGCTAGCGTTGAGGTTTTCAAACAGCTTCACACCAAAAGCAATATTGTCATAGATCGACATGGGGAAAGGTGTGGGTTTTTGAAACACCATGCCAATTTTGGCGCGTATCAAAGCGACATCCGAGCTGCTGGTTAAAAGGTTTTCACCGTCCATCACAATCTCGCCTGTAGCGCGCTGCTCAGGATAGAGTTCAAACATACGATTGAACGTACGCAATAGCGTAGATTTACCGCAACCAGAAGGTCCAATAAATGCAGTCACTTTTTTTTCTGGAATGATCAAGTTAATATTCTTGAGTGCATGAAATTTTCCATAATAAAAATTCATGTCGTTGACCACGATTTTAGGTGTCTCTAGCGACAAAGCGCTGGGTTGTACTTTTTGGTCCATTAGTCTTTATTCCTTGTCAACACACGAGCAATAATGTTGAGCCCTAACACGGCTACCGTGATGATTAACACACCAGCCCAAGCTAGCTTTTGCCAGTTTTCATAGGGGCTCATAGCAAATTTAAAAATAGTCACCGGCAGACTCGCCATGGGCTCACCCAAGCTAGATGTCCAAAACTGGTTACTGAGTGCAGTAAACAACAATGGTGCCGTCTCACCTGATATACGGGCTACCGCCAAAAGTATGCCCGTCACTACGCCCGCGCGGGATGCACGCAAAGTAATACTCAGGATGACTTTCCATTTAGGAGAACCCAAGGCGTACGCAGCCTCGCGCAGGCCCGATGGCACTAGCGCCAACATATTTTCTGTCGTACGAATCACCACGGGTATCACGATCAAAGCCAAAGCCATAACCCCTGCAATTCCGCTGAATGATTTAAACCTTGTGACTATGACAGCGTATACAAACAGGCCAATCACAATGCTTGGTGCAGATAGCAAAATATCGTTTACAAAACGTGTAATGGAGGCTAAGCGGCTTTTGCTGCCATATTCAGCCAAATAGATGCCAGCCATGATGCCAATGGGTGTCCCAACGCAGGCGGCTAAACTCACCATCAGGAACGAGCCCCACAGGGCATTAGCCAAACCACCTGCTTCATTAGGTGGTGGGGTCATTTGGGTAAACACGGCAAGATTTAACCCCGATAAGCCTAATCGCAAGGTCTCCCACAATATCCAAGCCAGCCAAAACAGCCCAAACAACATGGCTGCTAAGGACAATACTAAAGCGATTT
The DNA here is from genome assembly GCA_043747295.1 of Polaromonas sp. Lineage (GTDB taxonomy): Bacteria > Pseudomonadota > Gammaproteobacteria > Burkholderiales > Burkholderiaceae_C > JAAFIP01. The sequence continues at coordinate 12,772 of JAYTPK010000084.1, forward strand.
GGTTTACCAGCTTACGCTTGGCAAATTTAGCCAACCGGGCACGCTGGGCTGCCTGAGGGTCGACGGCTGAAGAAAGCTTTGTCGGCAATACGGCGCTCATGATTTACTACCCTCTGATTTTTTCAGTTGCGTGAGCAGCAGCTTAGACAAAGACAACACCACAAAAGTAATAAAGAACAATACTAATCCTAAATAGATCAGCGAAGCTTGGTGCAAGCCTTCGCCCGCCTCAGCAAACTCGTTGGCCAAGGCAGAAGTAATGCTGTTAGCCGCCTGAAATAAGCTTAGGGAATCTAACTGGTTCATATTGCCAATTACAAAGGTAATGGCCATGGTTTCGCCAATAGCACGACCCAGCCCCAGCATGATGCCACCCACAACACCCGCTTTGGTGTAAGGCAACACCACTTTCCACATCACCTCCCAGGTGGTTGAACCTAGGCCATAAGCAGACTCTTTAAGCAGTGGGGGTGTAACTTCAAACACATCGCGCATGACTGACGCGATAAACGGAATAATCATGATCGCCAAAATAATACCCGCACTTAAAATGCCAATGCCCACTGGCGGGCCAGCCACCAATGCGCCAATTACTGGCGCAGTACCAAAAGCATTTTGCAAAGGTTGTTGTACATACTCTGCCAAGATAGGCCCAAATACTAGCAGCCCCCACATGCCATACACAATGGAAGGCACAGCTGCTAGTAATTCAATAGCAGTGCCTAAAGGACGTTTAAGCCAAGCCGGTGATAGCTCAGTCAAAAATAGTGCAATACCAAAGCTCACAGGCACTGCAATGGTCAAAGCAATAATCGAGGTAGACACCGTGCCATATATCATGACCAGTCCACCGTACTCATTTTTCACAGGGTCCCACACACTGCTTGTGAGAAAGCCCAGTCCATATTTTTCAATCGCAGGCCAAGCACCAAACACCAAAGATAACAGTATTCCTGCCAATAATGCTAGGGTAATATAAGCTGCCCCTTGGGCTACCCAAGCAAAGGCCATGTCGGGGCCTCCCAATGAAGATGATTTCCGAGCAGGAGTTTTACTCATTTTGTATTTTCATTTAGGCGGCAGGAATTGCTTACTTGAACCCGATGGGCTTACCTGATGCGTCTTTGATGTCAGCCCAAGCTTTTTCAATCGCGCCGAGGACATTGTCTGGCATTGGTACGTAGTCTAAATCGTCAGCCATTTTGTCGCCGTTAGCATAAGCCCAGTTAAAGAACTTCAAAGTTGCGTTTGCATTGGCAGGCTTATCTTGTGATTTTTGCATCATGATAAAAGTCGCACCACTGATAGGCCAAGCAGTTGCACCAGGTTGGTTAGTCAAAATTTGGTAGAAGCTTTTATTCCAGTCTGCGCCTGCAGCGGCGGCTTTAAAGGCCACATCATCCGGGGCAACAAATGCACCTGACTGGTTTTGCATTTGAGCGTAGGCCATTTTATTTTGCTTCACATAGGCATATTCAACGTACCCAATCGAGTTAGGCAAGCGGCCCACAAAAGCAGCTACACCCTCGTTACCTTTACCACCCGCGCCAGTAGGCCAGTTAACTGCAGTGCCCTCACCCACTTTTGTCTTCCACTCTGCATTGACCTTAGACAAGTAATTGGTAAAGATAAACGTGGTGCCCGATCCGTCTGCGCGGCGCACCTGTGAAATAGCTGCATCTGGCAGGCTGAGAGTTGGGTTCAAAGCTTTGATAGCAGGGTCGGACCATTTGCTGATCTTCCCCAGAAAAATATCACCCAACACTTGGCCAGTTAGCTTAAGTTGACCAGGAGCCACGCCTTTGATGTTGACCACGGGGATCACGCCACCAATCACGGTAGGAAACTGCACCAAGTTTTTTGCCTTGAGCTCTTCATCTTTGAGCGGCGCATCTGATGCACCAAAATCCACAGTTTTTGCCTCGATTTGGCGCATTCCTGCACCCGAGCCTACCGACTGGTAATTGATCTTCACGCCTGTGGCTTTATTGTATTCAGAGGCCCATTTAGCATACAGCGGTGCTGGAAAGCTGGCGCCAGCGCCAGTAATTTCTTGTGCAAAAGCAGTTGTAGCTAAGCCCACTACGGCGGCGGCACACACAGTGAATTTCATTGCAAATAGTTTCATACATACACCCTGGTAAATAAAAGCCCTAATTGGGCGGTGGCACATGCTGAAAATATAGCTATTCAATGTGACATTTTCGTGACATTTGACAAGGAATATGACTTTAAATTCGTCACTTAATTGACTTAAATAATTCACTCTATTGTCATGATTAATTTGTAAATTAGAACAGTTATTGGTTGTATTTGCATTTTCCATGCTGAAAGCAAAAGCCAAAACGGTTATTAATCTATCAAGGACACATCATGCAATTATTGAGCTTAGATCAAAAGTATGCCGCTATCTGCTTAGTTTTGAGCAGCGTATTTTCCATGGCGGGCTGTGCCACTGTGGCTGCTAATCAGCCAGTTGCGGCTTCTATTGCCGCAACACCTGAGCTCAGCACCCTCAGCGGTCTGATCAGCAAAGCAGGCTTGACCGACACATTGAACGGCCCGGGCAGCTTCACAGTTTTTGCCCCCAACAACGACGCCTTCAGAGCCGTGCCTGCAAAGGTTCTGCAAGAGCTGTCTGCTGATCCGGCCAAGCTTAAAAATGTGCTGAGCTACCATGTACTGCCTGCCAAGGTGATGTCGACAGAAGTGAAAAATGGCAACGTCAAGACCGTGCAAGGCGCGAACCTTGCGCTGTCCAAGGCAGGAACCTTTGTCACAGTGGAAGACGCTATGGTGCAAACCGCTGACAAGAATGCTACCAATGGCGTAGTACACATCGTTGACCGTGTTTTACTGCCACCTAAGAGTTAAAGCAGGTTTTGTTTGCTAAATATGCCAATAGTCCAAGTATTTACTGCTCAGGCAGCTATGAATTTAATAGTATCGAAGCTTTTACAAATTACACACCAATCCTGGTTCCCTGCGGATGATCTAGCATTAGGCAACGCCGTCGACCTAACGATTGCATAAAGCTAGTGCTATGCTTGCGGTATACATTTACAGATATATATGCAAGAAGGCACCCTCCTCGCCGCCATTGACCTTGGCTCTAATAGTTTCAGACTAGAAATAGGCCGCCTTGACCACGGCCACGTTCAGCGGGTTGAGTACATCAAAGAAACCGTCAGGCAAGGCAATGGCCTAGACAGTGAGCGTAACCTCAGCATTGAGGCTATGCAGCGCGGCTGGGACTGCCTGAGCAGATTTTCAGAGCGCATCAAAGGGTTTAAGCGGGACCAAGTGCGCGCGGTGGCCACGCAAACTCTGCGTGAGGCCCGCAATCGCGACTTGTTCATCACCAAAGCCAATCAAATTTTGGGGTTTCCCATAGACGTAATTTCAGGCCGTGAGGAAGCGCGTTTGATTTATGTAGGTGTAGCGCACCTGTTACCACAGTCTGATGAACGGCGTTTGGTCATTGATATTGGCGGTCGGTCTACAGAGCTGATTTTGG
>JAYTPK010000085.1:0-2073 GCA_043747295.1 Polaromonas sp.
GCATTGGACGGATTCAGTATTGTTGTTGCGGTATTCATGGCTTCACACCTGTGGAATTAATCGCCGCACTTTCTTGCGTGGCGGTGGGCACCAGGCCCAGTAGCTTCGTTTTAAGCAGTTCAAATTCTTTGTCGCCGTCCATGGTTTTACGGTTGGTCGACAACGCCATCTGGGCAGTGGTACTACCTTCTGCAGTGGTATCCCCATTGGCCACCGGCGACAACCACACCCACAGCCTGCGCTCGCGCACATACAGCATGGCAAAAATACCAATGATTAAAAACAGGCAGCCGGTGTACACAACCCACTTGCCCGGCGCGCGCGCCAGCTGGAACACACTGGCCTGCACTTGCGTAAAATCTTTTAACGCAAAAGCCATGGGCGCGGGGTAAAAAAATGCGTCCGACAGCGAAATAACCGCTTGCGACATAAAAGCCTGCGTTTTGTCATCAGGCTCTAGTGGCTTTAAGCCCGCCTGGGCACGGCTGACCTGTAGCAGCTCAAAAATAGTGCCGTTCAAAATGCGCACCAGCACTTCACCCGCACGCTCGCGTTCAGCCTCGGGTACGCTGGCTTCCATAAATTTAGATACAGCTTGCAGGCCCGACACCGCATCACCGTTGATTTTTTCTGCGCCTGCAAACAGCGCCAGCGCGCGCGATGCAGAAATGGTTAGCTGGTCTGCCATGTCTTTTTTACCTGGCTCAACCGCCTTGCCCACATAACGCTGCACAGCTTGGGCGCGCAGGTCGGGGTCAGCCAGGGCCGTGCGCAGGCGGGCAAAGCCATCCATCTCGCCTTTGTCGTCAGCAGGTACACGCAGATAGCTAAACGGCACATTGGGTGCGTCGCGCATGCCCAGCAAATACAAAGCTTGGCCTTCGCCTTTGGCGTCTTTGTCCAGCACTACGGGCAGCATGTAGTTGTGAAACTCTTTGGCTTGGCCTGCAGCATCGCGCAGCTTGTAGGTAATGCTGGGGCCGATGTTTTGCAGCTCTTTGGTAGTTTTTATTTTGTTCGCAGCGCCCAGCGTTTTGTCAAATGATTCGCGCAAATTCACCTTGCGCACATCTACCGCCGAGCCATCACCGTTTTTGCCGAAATTCTCTACGTTCATCACGCGCAGCGCGGTGTACTCCAGTGTCATCTTGTCTGCGCCACCGTCTTTGGCCAAATTGGTCTGCCCGCCAATCACGCCCTCTACATCAAAGCTCTTGGCACCTAAACCCATAGGTATGGCGCGCAGCTTGACGCTGGAGCCGCCATCGTCAAAGCTGCTTTGGTAGATCTCGATGCCTTTGTAGCTGGCTGGATGGTTGACTTCAACGCGTGCCGGAATTTTCTGGCCAGTTTCTTTGTCGGAGATTACAATCTCGCTGGCAAATAGCTTGGGCATGCCAGTGGAGTAATGCTCGACAATAAATTTTTTCAACTCGATCGAAAACGGCAAATCTTGAATTAAGACACCGCCACTTTGGTTCAAGATGGCGGTAGATGATGTAGCCCCTTCAGCCACCAGCAAATTGCCGCGAAAAGCCAAATTTGACGGCGACAAGCGGTGCTGGGGTGCGATATCGGCAATCATGCCGCCGCCACTGTAAATAGACTTACCGTTAAACCACTGCTGCAGGCGAATGAACAAATCACCATCCAGCAAACCACCCACGCACACCAGCACAATGGCACTGTGCGCCGCAATGTAGCCCAGCTTGTTGACAGCACCAGCCTTGGCGGCCAGCATCAGGCCATTGGGGCGGGTTTGCAGCTTCACCCGCCAGCCTGCGGCCACCAGTGTGTTGCCCACGCGCTGGGCGGCAGCCTCCACGCTTTCGTTCAAGCTGGCCTGTGCGCGGTGGCCAAAGGCTTTCAGGCTTTGCTCGCGCATGCCTTCTTTGTAGATTTTCAGGTCAGCCAAAATCTTGGGCGTGTTGCGGCTGATACACAAGCTGGTAGAAATCACCAAAAAAGCCAAGATCAACAAAAACCACCAAGCGCTGACACCGTAGGCAAGCTGACGGCCAAAAACACATCGGCCCAAAACGGACCAAACTGGTTGATGTAGTTGCCCAAAGG
>JAYTPK010000086.1:0-2173 GCA_043747295.1 Polaromonas sp.
GCCGGGTTTGACCCGCGTTCCGGCGTCACGTTGTGGCAGAAGATGAGCGCGGCCAACAAGGGCGCGCCGCCGCAGTGGCTGTCCACCCACCCGTCTGGCACGACCCGCATTGCCGACATTCAAAAAAACCTGCCCAAGGTCATGCCGCTGTTTGAGCGGGCGCGGCGGTAGGGGTCGCAGCAGCGAATATTCCAATATCAGACATCGCATAGGGCCTCAGGAGAGCAGGTGCTGCGCAGAATTGGGATGGAGCATCCTCTGCACCAGCGGATGCATCACTTTTTTGTGCGCGCCAATTGCGAAAAAGTGTTCCTCAATACCCTCGCAAGCACCCACACGCTTGACGCCGTATTGGGCTATCAACTCGTCATGCACCAGATCAACCATGGGAAAGACGCCCATGCCTGCTGCGCCAAATGTCTTGAGTAAAGCGCTATCCTCAAACTCGCCCACCACCAGTGGTTTGATGGCCATGCGCTCAAACCACTGGTCTAGTCGTGCACGTACCGCAGCATGGGTGGTTGGCAGCAGCACGGGCACTTTCGATAAGGACTGCGGAAAGCCTTTGCGGGCCGCCGCATACATTGATGCAGGCGCGTACCAGGCCAGCGCCGATGAGCCCATGGGCTGGCTATAGACCTTGAGGTTGGGATTGAGCGGTGCAGCCCGGTCAGCCAGGACTACATCGAGCCGGTGCAGCGCCAAGTCAGCCAGTAGATCCTCGAATTCATCGACGTGGCACAGCAGTCGCAAGTTTTTTTCTAGCATGATCGGTTGCATCAGGCTTTGCACCGCCAGCTTAGGCAAGCTATCGGCAATGCCAACGACCAGACGAACCGTAGGCGAGCTGACCGCGTCGCGCACCACTGCGGGAAGCAGTTCACCGAGCTGGAAAATTTGCTCGGCCTGCCGCATGGTGGCGATCCCCGCGTCAGTCAATACAAGCCCACGCCCGGAAGGTTTAAGCAGCGTATGTCCGAGTGAGCGCTCCAGTTCGCGCACCTGCGTACTCACGGTTTGAATCGCCATGTCCAGGCGTTCGGCGGCCCGCGCCATGCCGCCTTCCTTGGCAACGACCCAAAAATAATAGAGATGGCGATAGTTGAAGTTCGTGCTCATAAGTTCCTCATGGGTTCGCCTTAATACTCAGTTATTCCAGAACTATAGGTTCTTAATTATCTGCTTTATCAGAACTGAAGAAGCGCCTATCGTCTGCTCATGTTCAACCCGATGGCGTATGTGTCATGACTCCATCTTGAACATTAAAAGGAGTAAACCATCATGGATCACACACTTAACAAGCCTGCAGCCCAACCAGGCTCGCCCGGCTATCTTCCTGGGGTGGTCGTTCAGTCACCGTCGGCGCTAACACCTGAGGTAAGTCGCGTTCTTCGCAATACCTACGCGTTGCTTGCCATGACGTTGCTGTTTAGCGCGGGGATCGCGGCGGCGAGCATGGCGCTCAAGCTGCCATCGCCCGGCATCGTGCTTACGCTGGCGGGGTACTTTGGCCTGCTTTTTGCCGTATTCAAGCTAAAGGACAGTGCATGGGCGCTACCGACCGTGTTTGCGCTGACCGGGTTCATGGGCTACACCCTGGGCCCCATGTTGTCGCATTCGATGGCGTTGCCCGGCGGGAGCCAAGTCGTGATGATGTCGCTAGCGGCTACGGGTGCCACCTTCTTGTCGCTATCGGCCTGGGTGCTGATCACCCGCCGCGATTTCAGCTTCATGGGTGGCTTTCTGTTCGCTGGCATGGTCATTGCCCTGCTGTGTGGTCTGGCCGCCATCTTCTTGCAAATGCCAGCGCTTGGTCTTGCCGTCTCGGCCATGGTGGCTTTACTGTCAGCAGGCCTAATCCTGCATGACACCAGCCGCATCGTGAACGGTGGTGAAACCAACTACGTGCTGGCAACAGTCGGCCTGTACGTTTCAATTTTTAACCTGTTCTCCAGCCTTCTCAACCTGTTTGGGCTGGGTGGCTCGGACGAATAAACCCTATTTATCAAGGGAACCCGCCAAGGACTAATACATCATGCAACCCTACCCACGTAATAGCCCGCAGGCGGCTGCACGCATCGTCGCATTGGCCGCATTGGCGGACGGTCATCTGTGCCGGGCGGAGCTGGACGTACTCGAGCGACGCTTGGTGGACGCGCAACTTGGCTTGACG
>JAYTPK010000087.1:0-4900 GCA_043747295.1 Polaromonas sp.
GTGTCGCTGATTAAAAACGGCATCACACCACGGTAGCTTTCGGCAATCGGCACCGCATCGCCACGGCCTTTGGTTAGCCCGTTGACGACATACACGTTCAGCCCCACGGGCGGGGCCAGCATGCCAAAGCCTACGGTCATCAGCACCATGATGCCAAACCAGATGGCGGTGTACTCTTTGCTCATGCCAAAGTCCAGGCCCATGACCATGGGAAAAAAGATCGGAATGGTCAGCAAAATCATCGACAGCTCGTCCATCACCGCGCCCAGCACTACATAAAATAGCATGATGGCTGCCACCACCATCACGGGTGATAAACCCCATGCGCCGACAACTTGCGCCAACTGTGCGGGCACTTGTGTCAGCGCTAGTGAGGCGTTCATCAAGTCAGCACCCAAGAAGATTAAAAAGATCATGGCCGAGCTTTCCGCAGTGGCATAAAAACAGTTTTTAAATTTTTGCCACGTCATCTCGCGTTTAAGCAAAGCGGCAATAAAGGTGGCAAACGCGCCCACCGCTGCGCCTTCAGTGGGTGTGAAGTAGCCGCCATAAATACCACCAAACACGATGATAAAAATAGCTGCAATCGGGCCTATGCCTGCCAGTGCGCTAAAAATATTGTTCTTGGCAACTTCGTCATGCTCTGGCGCATGGCCGGGCACCAAGCGCACGTAAATGCCAATAGCCACCATATAGCCCAGCATGGCGATAATGCCAGGCACCATGGCAGCGGCAAACAGCTTTGCAATGTTTTGCTCGGTCAATATGGCGTAGATCACCAGTGGCACCGACGGCGGTATCAATATACCCAGCGTGCCGCCTGCAGCCAGCGTGCCCGTAGTCAAGCGGCCCGAATAGCCGTGTTTGCGCATTTCGTCATAGGCCACATTAGTGATGGTGGCAGCCGTGGCCACAGACGACCCGCAAATAGCGCCAAAGGCCGCGCAGGCCAGCACCGCTGCCATGGCCAAGCCACCTTTAAAGCGGCCCATCACCCCAGCGGCAAAGCTGAACAGTGCTTTGCTGATGCCGCCCTGCGTGGCAAAGTGGCCCATCAAAATAAACAGCGGTATGACCGACAGGTCGTAGCTGGCAAAGCGCGCATACGCTTGGTTGTTTAAAAAGTTGGCCAGCGGGCTCCAGCCGGTTTGCACCACATAGCCGGCAGCACCCGCTGCAAACATGCACACCGCAATCGGTACGCGCACTGCCATCAGCACCAGCATGATGGCAAAAATAGACAACGCGAGTTGAATGGCGGTCATACAACAAGCTCTGGATTGGCTTGGGTATGGCTTGGTGCAAAACCGAAAAGTGTTTGGTACAACGCGATGGTGGCTGTCAGCGCCAACGGTGGCACCATCAGGCTGTAGACAATCCATTCGGGAAAGCCCAGCATCATGGTGCCGCTTTGCGTGGCCCACGCGTTCAGGCCACCCAGTGTAGTGCGCCAGGCCATCAGCGCCATCACACAAGCCAGCAGCAGTGTGCCAAACCGTTCCATCACGTCTTGCGTTTTCTCAGACGCTTTAGTGGTGAAAAAATCTACCAAAATATTGCCACGCTTGAACTGACACCACGGCAAAAATAGTGCAATCGCTGCGCCTGCCGCTGCACCCGACAATTCAAAATCACCCACCACCGTTTTGCCAATCGCCTCACGGCCCACTACACTCATGCAGGTCATCAGTGTGATAAAAATCAGCAGCAAGCCAGCGGCTATAGCGCACAGCTTGGCAAGGTTCTCTAAAATTTTTGACATGGTTTGGCTGGGTGGTAAAGTAGTATTGCTATAAATAAAATAGCTTTTTGAGCAGGATTTACTTGGGTTAGTGGCCCAAAACGTCTATAAAAACACTGTCCCAGAGCGTTTTTAGGCTACTTTGACAGTGATACTTTGCAGCCCCGCTACAGCACCCACCATGGTGTCACCTACTACGACTGCGCCCACGCCTTCCGGTGTGCCGGTGTAGATCAAGTCGCCGGGTAGCAGCTCCCACGCGGCAGACAGGTGTTCAATCGTCTCAGCCATATTCCAGATCAATTTGCTAACGTTGCTGCGCTGGCGGTCTGCGCCGTTGACTTGCACGGACAACTCGGCATTGACGATATCGCCAGCTTGCGCAGCAGGTGTAATAGGGCCGATGGGCGCAGAATGGTCAAACGCTTTGCCTATACACCATGGGCGGCCGGCTTTTTTCATATCGCCTTGCAAATCGCGGCGCGTCATGTCCAGGCCCACGGCGTAGCCAAAGATGTGCTGCATGGCGTCTGCTGCCTTGATATTTTTGCCACCTGTGCCGATACAGGCTACCAGCTCAATCTCATGGTGATAGTTTTTCGTCAGCGATGGGTAGGGCACAGTAGCCGTCTCGCCAGCGTTCACCACGACGATGGTATTGGCAGGTTTCAAGAAGAAAAACGGTGGTTCGCGGCCCGTAAAGCCCATTTCTTTGGCGTGCTCCTCGTAGTTGCGGCCTACGCAATAAATACGGTTGATAGCAAAACGCTCAGCGCGGCCCAGTACGGGTACGCTGACAATGGCGGGCGGTGTAAAAACATAGCTCATAGGTCGCTTCTTTCTTCTCTGTGAATGCCCAATGCTTCGTGCACAGGACGGTCTGAATAACTAAATAGTACGCAGCCCGTGCTGCTGCATAACTGCAAAGTGTGCCAGGACGGCACCACGAAATGGTCGCGCGGTCCAAAGCTAAATTCTGTGCTGCCGTGGTGTGATGTTATGTGGGCTGTGCCTGCGCCTTCCACCACGCTGAACACAGCGCCATCAGTTTGGCGGTACGGTTTGCCACTGAATCCTGGTGGTAACAGCTGCATAAACGTGCCCATCGTGGGCATGGCCCAGCCGCCGGTCAGCGGGTGGGTGTAGCGCAATTTGATGCCGTCCCATGCGTCTACTGGCGCAGCGCGCTCTAGCTGGTGCAGCGCCTCGCGGGTGCGGGTGTATGGGTAGCTGAAAATGGGGCTGGTTTTGCCATAGGGCGATATGCCGCGCACAGGTGCCATATTGTGGCCATAGCGGGCAAAGCTGGTGCCCTCGGGTGCCTTGATGGTTTGCGATTGAGAGGTGTCGTTTTCGGCAAAGCCTGCGTCAAAAAAGCGCAGCATGGGAATGTCCAGGCCGTCTAGCCAGACCATCGGGTTGGTGACATTTTCGTTTTGGCTTGCTTCGTAGCCGTGCGCATCGGAGTGTTGAGCACGGCTTACTTTGTAGCCATGGTCGTCGGGTGTTTGACCGCGGCTTACTTCGTAGCCGTGGTCGTCGGATGTTTGACCGCGGCTTACTTCGTAGCCGTGGTCGTGCCACGCCATAGACGGCGTGGTAATAAAGTCCCCCGGCTGCATGGTGGTGCGCTCACCGTCTACCGCGGTGTAGGCCCCCGAGCCTTCCACAATAAATCGCAGTGCAGACTGTGTGTGACGGTGGCTGGGCGCTACCTCGCCGGGCAGTATCAGCTGCAGCCCTGCATACAGCGACTGCGTGATACAGCTTTGGCCGCGCAGGGCTGGGTTTTCCAAAATCAGCACACGGCGAATGGCTTCTTGGGCTGTAATGGCGGCGCCTGCGCGCATTAAAAAGGGCCGCACATCGGCATACTTCCATAGCGCGGCTACGCAGGGCGTGGCAGGCTGTGGTGGCACCAGTGCGTGCAACACCTCCCACAGCGGGGTCAAGTGCTGCGGGGCCATGTCAGCGTACAGCTGGGCGCGGTCGGGGTGGTGCGTTGAAGTCGTAGTCATGGCAGGCAATGTTTACTCGATCTTGATGCCGCGCGCGGTGATGATGCCCGCCATGATGGCAGCTTCAGATTTGACGCGATTTTGCAAACCCTCGGGCGAAGAGCCGACGGCTTGCCAGCCTTGGTTAAACAGTTTTTGCCGCGTATCGGCTTCGCGAACGGCTTTGCCTACTTCCACAGACAGCTTGGCTTTGGCGGCAGGCGATAGATTGGCCGGGCCGACCACGGCAGTCCATATCTCCAGGTTAAAGTCGCGTAAGCCAGCTTCGGCCAGCGAGGCAACGTCGGGCAACAGGGGGCTGCGGCCACCGGTTGCGCCAATAACCTTAAGCTTGCCTGCGCGCACCTGCGGCATGGCCACCCCAGGGGCCATCAGCGCCATTTGCAACTGGCCACCCAGCATGGCAGTAGCTACCTGTGGGTAGCCAGGATAGGGCACATGCAGTGCGGCTAAGCCACTGACTTTGGTTTTCAGATATTCCATACCCAAGTGGCCTACAGTGCCGTTGCCAGGGCTGCCATAGTTCCATGCATCGCCGCCATTGCGCGCGGCTACAAAAAAGTCTGCGCCGCTGGGTTGGCCAGGCGTGGTGACCAGCACCAGCGGTGAGGTGGCCAGCAGTGAGATGTAGTAAAAGTCTTTAGCCGGGTCATAAGGCAGTTTGCTGTAGAGCATTTTGGCCGATGTCAGGTTGCCATTAATGACTATGCCGATGGTGTGGTCGTCGGTGGCCTTGCTGACAGCATCGGCTGCAATATTGCCTGATGCACCTGGGCGATTTTCCACAATCACGGGCTGCCCCAAAGCTTTAGACAATGGTTCGGCCAGTGTGCGTGCAGCCATATCGGGTGTGGTGCCACCGGGGAAGCCGACCAAAATTTTCAATGGCTTGGTGGGCCAGTTTTCGCCTTGGCCTTTGGGTAACTTCTGCGCTAAAGCCAGCGTAGAGGTTGCCAGGCAAGCGACGGCACATAGTGCAAAAAAAGTAGCGTTGACAGTAAAAATACGGCGTACTTGCATAGTGCTCCTTAGGTTAATTTCTATCGGCTTGATCGTAATGTAATTTACCGGTTGGCAAAAAATGTCAGACATCGGCTGTGGTCGTAAATAGGGTGTCAGGGTCAATTCCGTCATACATCCA
>JAYTPK010000088.1:0-1500 GCA_043747295.1 Polaromonas sp.
CGCACAAAATCGGCCAAGGTGTTGATGTTCAAGCGCTTAGCGGTGTCAGCGTTCATCACCAGTACGTTAGGAACGCGCACCATTTGGGTGATGGGTGCAAAATCCGTCGTCGCGTTGTAGGGCATCTTGCTGTACAGCCACGGGTTGATAGCGTGGGTGGCTAGGGCGGCTATGCCGATGGTCAAACCATCTGGCGCGGCTTTGGCCACTGTGTCTGCACCAATGTTGCCGCCTGCGCCGGGGCGGTTTTCTATGATCACCGGGCCAAGGCTAGCACTCACGCGCTCTGCCAGTACGCGCGCGGTCACATCAATGGGGCCGCCCGCTGCGTAGGGCACTACGATGCGGATGGGCTTTTGCTGTGCTAATACCGCTGTAGTCCAAGTAATTACTGCACAAGCAGCTATAGTTTTGAAAGTTAAACGGCGTGCTAGTTTTGCCTTCTTGCGCTCAGACATCGATGTCATACCAACCCTTCAATACATAAAGAAGTCGGTATTGTCCTGCGCAGCTACCAACACTGGCTATGTGGCTATCCCTTAGGCCACATTACTGAAAAGCCACCTCTGCAAAGCTGCGCAACTTGCGGCTGTGCAGTTTGGTAGTGCCTTCGGCGCGTAAAAATTCTAGCGCGCGCATGCCTATGCGCAGGTGCTGGTCTACGCGGTCGCGATAAAACTGGTTGGCCATGCCGGGCAGCTTGATCTCGCCGTGCAGCGGTTTGTCACTGACGCACAGCAGTGTGCCGTAGGGCACGCGAAACCTAAAGCCATTGGCGGCGATAGTGGCGCTTTCCATGTCTAGCGCAATCGCGCGGCTTTGGTTAAAACGCTTGGTGAGGTGGTTGTAGCCTAGCAGCTCCCAATTGCGGTTGTCGGTGCTGGCCACGGTGCCCGTGCGCATGATTTTTTTCAAATCGCTGCTGGACAGTTGGGTTACTTCAGCCACAGCTTGCTGCACGGCCATTTGCACTTCGGCCAAGGCTGGGATGGGCACCCACAGCGGCAAGTCGTCGTCTAGCACGTGGTCGTCGCGCACATAGGCGTGGGCCAGCACATAGTCGCCCAGTGCTTGGCTGTTGCGCAGGCCCGCGCAGTGGCCCAGCATGAGCCATACATGCGGGCGCAGCACGGCAATGTGGTCGGTGATGTTTTTAGCATTGGCCGGGCCTACGCCAATGTTGACCATCGTCACGCCGCTGTGGTCGGCGCGCACCAAATGGTAAGCAGGCATTTGCGGCAGGCGTGGTGGCTCTTTGCCCAGCGCGTCGGTCACTTCGGCGGGCAGCCCCACGCGGCGCGTTACCACGTTGCCGGGTTCGACAAAGGCAATGTATTCACTGCTTGCGTCTTGCATGGCCGCGCGGCCCAGTTTGACAAACTCGTCAATATAAAACTGGTAGTTGGTAAACAGCACATAGTTTTGAAAATGCTCGGTGGCGGTGCCGGTGTAGTGGCGCAGGCGGTGCAGCGAATAGTCGGTGCGGGGCGCGGTAAACAG
>JAYTPK010000089.1:0-1939 GCA_043747295.1 Polaromonas sp.
TAGCTGCTTGAGCAGGTTTTGCTTGGGTTAGAAGGCTAAATAGCGTTTATAAAGACCACGCACCATCGCTGCACTGTTAAATTACAGGTTTATGCGGCCAAAGCAGGGCAAGTGGGGTCAAACCCTGCGAAAATAGTAGCATGTTTACAGGCATCATTACAGGTGTGGGGCGCATCGCCGCTATCCACCCGCTCGGCAGCAGTTCTTTCCATGGCAAGCGCTTAACTATTGCTGCGCCCACTGGGTATTTGGACGACGTAGGCTTGGGTGACAGCATTGCGATCAACGGTGCCTGCATGACGGTCACCACATTGGACCCGGCTGCGCTGCAATTTACCATCGACATTTCTGCTGAATCGCTAGACAAAACTGCGGGCCTAGACACGCAAGGCCACGTTAATTTAGAAAAAGCTTTGCGCGCACACGACCGTTTGGGTGGCCATATCGTCAGCGGCCATGTAGACGGCGTGGGCAAAGTCAGCCATTTTGCCCAAGTAGGCGAAAGCTGGGAACTGCGCGTTGCCACACCGCCCGCATTGGCTAAATATTTAGCCTACAAAGGCTCTATCACGATTAATGGCGTGAGCCTGACTGTGAACAGCGTGCAAGACATCGCCAGCGGCTGCGAAGTAAGCATTAATTTGATTCCGCACACGGTGGACAACACGGCGTTGGGCACGCTGAAGTCAGGCTCGGCTGTGAACATAGAAATTGACACAGTGGCCCGCTATGTGGAGCGCATGCTGTCATTGTCTGGCACGGCCAATACCGCCGCCAATTCTGCCGCCAATACCACCGCCAATTCTGCCCCCAATGCTGCCGCCAAAAGTGCCGCCAATGCATATTAAATTTTCAAATAAAGGACACACACCATGGCCCTGCATGCTATTAAATCTGCCCTCACACCGGTTACCATATCAAAGGTAGAAGATATCGTGGCCGACATGGCCGCGGGCAAAATAGTGATCTTGGTAGACGAAGAAGACCGCGAAAACGAAGGCGACTTGGTGCTGGCTGCTGACCACGTCAGCGCCGAGGCCATCAACTTTATGGCGCGTTTTGGCCGCGGGTTGATTTGTCTCACATTAACCAAAGAGCGCTGCGAATATTTAAAGCTGCAACCCATGGCCACGCGCAATGGCACCAAGCACAGCACCGCATTCACAGTGTCGATTGAAGCTGCAGTGGGCGTGACTACCGGCATCAGCGCTGCCGACCGCGCACGTACCGTACAAGTTGCGGTAGCCAAAAACACCCAAGCCGACGACTTGGTGCAACCCGGCCACATCTTTCCATTGCAGGCTGTAGACGGCGGTGTGCTGATGCGCGCAGGCCATACCGAGGCGGGCTGCGACCTGGCGGCTATGGCAGGCTGCAGCGCCAGCGCAGTGATATGCGAGATCATGAAAGACGACGGTACCATGGCACGCCTGCCCGACCTGCAGTTGTTTGCAGCAGAGCATGGGCTGAAAATTGGCACCATTGCCGATTTGATCGAATACCGAAGCCGCGTTGAAAGCCTGGTGACAAAAATAGGCGAGCGCACCATGCACACCCACTACGGTGTATTTACTGCTATCGCCTTTAAAGACAAGCCCAGCCAGGGCGTGCACATGGCACTGGTCAAAGGCCAGTGGGATGCTGGTGACACCATTGCTGCACGCGTGCACGAGCCGCTGAGCGTGCTGGACGCGCTGGAGGTCAACCGCCCTATGCACAGCTGGAGCCTGGACGCCAGTCTCAAGTACATTTCTGCGCAGGGCCGCGGTGTGGCAGTGCTGCTGAACTGCGGTGAGAATGCTGCTGGGTTAGTAGCGCAGTTCGAAGGCGTCGCCACTGCATCGCAAGCGCCAGTGCGTGGCAAGATGGACCTGCGCACCTACGGCATTGGCGCACAGATTCTGCGCGAAGTGGGTGTCACCCGCATGATGCTGATGGG
>JAYTPK010000090.1:0-2206 GCA_043747295.1 Polaromonas sp.
GCCGTTTTGCATAAAGTACACACATTTCTATCCGCAATGCCCACCGGTGCCACTGGCAAGACCTGCCTTGGGGCGATAGGGACGCGCTGCTAGCCGCCCAGCCATCAACGGGATATTGGCTTTTTCCAACTCCCTTATTCTATTTCCAGATCGATACGAGGCTAGGCGCGGAGCCTACGAGAGTGCTGTAGCACGGCAAGGCGACGCAACAACGCATCTTATTGATCTGGAAATTGAATTAGTATCTATCAGCCATTAGCCAGCAAGAAATATACCTTAGAAGCTACGCAATACATAGCATACAGGTTCTCGTGTGCGCTGGTAGTCGTGCTGCTGGCAGCTAAAACGCCGTTGCGCTCCGCTGAAGCTGTAAACCGGTAGCTCAGGTCGCACCGTCGGCCGGATCTTGCTACAAAAGCCAGGCCTCAAAAAACAGCCACTGCCCAGCGCAGGTTGGCCTCTGATCTGGTTTCTAAAAATTACAGATAAATAAAGGGTTTGTTATTATTGGTACCAATTTGGATCTATTATGATCAACCTAAACAAACTCGTCATCGAATTGAGCAAAGACAGGTAAAGAGGGAAAGTCGATGTATCGGTTTGACGGTGACAACAAAAAGCGACCCATTTGATAAAACTTTCACGCAAACACGCCAAAGAAAAATCGGAGCAGCGCAATGAGAGAGACACTGGACACCGAAGAAAGTATTACTTTGATAGCGCTGTGGCGGCGCAGGCACTCATTGTCTGCCAGCGAGATGGGCACCATGTACCGCATCGTGGGTCAGGCCTTGCAGCATTGCAACCCGCCTGAGCTGCAAGTGCTGGGCGAGGGCCGACAGGAGCTGATAGCGCAGTTTATCTACTGCAAGGTGCTGCGCCTGCAAGGCCGTGAGCACGATGTCGAGCGGATAGATACTACAGACGATGGACACAGCGCACCGTCCAGCTCGTTTGCCTTGTGTGCCTACTTTCGCCGCTATTTGATCGATTGCACCCGGGCCAGTGCCTTTAAGCGCAAAGTATCCATTGGCGAGCAGATCACCGAAAGCCAGTTGGAAGAGCAGATGGAGCAGCAGGAGGATTTGGAGGGCATTTTGGCCGAATACGGTCTGAGCGGCGACAAAGTGAGCCATGCGGCCAAGCAGTTTATTGCCCAGCTGGACACGCCGGAGCGGATTTTGCTGTGCGAGAGCTTTGGCCGGGAGGCCGAAGGCGGTTTGTCGGGGGTGGCTTCGCGCCACGCCATTTCGTCTTACCACTACCGGGCCGGGCGCTTGGGCTTGGTACATAAACGCCAGGGACTGACCAGTGATTACGCTAAAACGCAGTTGGGTGGCTGGATCGAGCAGATTTTGGGGATTGCGATCCATGCGGAAAACATGAAGGCGATTTTGGCGGTTTTTAAAATCTTGGGGGCGCAAGCTTCACGCAGCGCGCAGTACGCTTCGCAGTTGCACTGACACCTCTGGCCAACTTGCACAGCGTGCTTTAGTCATCATCCCCGTCGCTTCCCGCCAGCTCTGGGAACAGCACCTGCGTAAAGCCAAAACGCGAAAAATCATGCACCCGCATGGGGTACAAAATACCCAACAAATGGTCGCACTCATGCTGCACCACCCGCGCATGAAAACCCTCTGCCAGCCGGTCAATCGGGTCACCATACTGGTCAAAGCCTTGGTAGCGAATACGTTTAAACCGCTGCACCGCACCGCGAAACCCCGGCACCGACAAGCAGCCTTCCCAGCCCTCTTCCAGATCACTGGTTAGCGCGTTGTGTTGCTCCATGTCCAAGCCCGTTTGCAGCCCACTTTTTAGCCCGCTTCCTTGCGCATGTGCCCCATGCAACTGGCGCAGAGGTATCGCTCCAAGTCGGTCATAAACTATATTTTTAATAGCTTCTCCCGCAACATCTACGGGCGTTATCAACGGATTGATCAATACCGTGCGGGGCACGACAGGGGCCTCGGGGTAACGCGGGTTCACCGCGCCAGTGCCAAAAATCACCACCTGCAAATCCACCGCAATCTGCGGCGCTGCCAGCCCTGCCCCATTGGCGGTGGCCATGGTGTCGAGCATGTCGGTGATCAGCAGGTGCAGCGCGTCCGAGTCAAAGTCGCGCACGGATTGCGCTACGCGCAGCAAGCGCGGGTCGCCCATTTTGAGAAGTGTTTGGATGGCCATGCGGTGATTGTCACCACAAATG
>JAYTPK010000091.1:0-2523 GCA_043747295.1 Polaromonas sp.
CTGCGGGCTTGCTGGCTGTGTATTTTGTCAGCGGCTGGTCACGCCGCGCAGGGGTGGGTATTGAATTATTTTTGCTGCGCGGTGTGCTGATTGCGGGCTTGTGCGGCCTATCCAGTATCTTTGGCCGAATACTGCGGCAAGCCGAATTCAATATTGACAACCTGCGACGCGATACCGCCAGCCTGGCATATAACGAACATGGTCTTACCCGGTATGGTGCGCGCTTACTGACGCAGTGCCAGTCAGAGGCGCAGCCCTGCACCTTGGTGCTAATGCCGCTGCCAAGCAACTGGCACGAGGCCATCGACGTGAGCGGCAAAGGCAGCGAATATTCAGCCTCTCATTTTTTGCAGCTGTACAACCGCGCTTTGCGCGATATGGCGCTGCACTTAACCTTAAGCTTGCCCCAAGACGCTATCGTTTCACGCAACGGGCGTGGCGACTGGGTGGTGCTGGTGCCTTGGCTTGAGGCACAGGCTGTGCTCAACCGGCTTGAGCTGTCCTTTGGTCGGCCCATGCAATTGCCCTTTGGGCCGCGCCAAGAAGAGTTTTTTGTGGCTTTATCGCCTTGTGCAGTCATGTGCCGTGGCTCCAGCGACAGTGTGGCGTCTATGCAAGCACGCGCGCAAGATATCTGGCTGCGCGGCGTGCGCACGGGAGCTATTGAAACTTCCTATTGACACACGGTATTCATGGGTTGCTATACCTCGGCGCAGTCAAGCTCCATAAAAAAAATCCCACCCGATGACTCGGCTGGGATTTTTTTATCAAAGGCACTGAGTTTTAAGCTTCCGCAGGAATACGCAGCTTCTGGCCTGGGTAAATTTTGTCTGGATGGCTGAGCATCGGCTTATTGGCTTCAAAAATCGCCATGTACTTGTTAGCGTTGCCGTAATATTCTTTGGCAATGGCGCTTAAGGTGTCGCCGCGCACCACGTCGTGGTATTGGCTCTCGTCGCTGCCGTCAGCCGCGCTCATCAGGTTTTCTACATCCGACACGCCGCCTACGTTACCGCAGCACAGCGTGACTTTTTCTACCGCTTCCATGGTGGGCGCTTCGCCTTGCACGGTCACCTTGCCGGTGGCACCGTCAAAATCGACAAACAGGCCTGTAGCGCCCAGGTTTTGAGCTTCAATATAAGTCTTGATGCCTTGTGCAGCTTGCACATTCAGCTCTAGCAGCGAAGGCGCTGCCGCAGGGTCAGCAGCAGCGGCTACAGCGGCTTCTTCAACTTTTTTGTGGCCAAACAATTTTTCGCCAGCTTCTTTGATAAAACTAAACATGCCCATGGTGGTGCTCCAGTTGGTTAATTAATGATAATGACTAACATTGCGTAGTATGCACTGTCAGCAAGGCACCATGTTGCCAGCTGTATCAGGGCATCCCCTTAGGGGGTGCGGGTAAATTTACACTTCATAATATTGTCATGACTTTTTTGGCACTTGATGTCGGTAATACACGACTTAAATGGGCTTTGTACGCACACGCCCGCCCCGGCGCCGCCCTGCTAGACCAGGGCGCAGAATTTTTAGAAAACATCGACAAGCTGGCCGAAGGCGCGTGGGCCAATGTGGCCCAGCCCACCAGCATGTTGGGCTGCATTGTGGCGGGCGATGCGATCAAGCGGCGGGTGGAATCGCAAATCGACGAGCGCTGGAACACCGACGACAACTTTAGGCCCCGCTGGGTGGTCGCCAGCATTCAAGAAGCCGGCCTGACCAACGGCTACGACCACCCCGCCCGGCTAGGCGCAGACCGCTGGGTAGCCATGATTGGTGCTTGGCAGTGGATGCGCAGCAAGCTGCCCCAAGGCGCAGCCCAAAAACCGTTGGTGGTGGTGATGGTGGGCACAGCGGTGACGGTGGAGGCGATTGACACCAGTGGCAAATTTTTAGGTGGCTTTATTTTGCCAGGCCACGGCATCATGCTGCGCGCCCTCGAATCAGGCACTGCAGGCCTGCACGTGCCTACAGGCGAGGTGATGGAATTCCCCACCAACACCAGCGACGCGCTGACCAGCGGCGGGACTTACGCTATCGCGGGCGCCGTGCGCCGCATGCACCACCATCTGCACCAGCGCACAGGCGAGCAGCCGTGGGTGGTGATGACCGGCGGCGCAGGCTGGAAAATGCTACCGTCCATGGGCATGGAGGTAGAGCTGCTGGACAGCATGATTTTTGACGGGCTGCTGGAGATGGCTTTTCAGCGTGGGCTGGAAAGTTAAGTATTGCTTAGTTATTACTATCGATTTCATAGCTGTCTGAGCAATGGATACTTGGACTACGGGTCTATTCTGTTGGTAAAAGCGCTTTTTTTATGCTCTTTTTTGATCCTTGTATTTGATCTTGCTTATGTTCGCTGTTCTAGCACGCCACCTGCTGCGCCGTAGGCCTATCTCCACCCAGAGCCACTGGCCTTCGGCGAGCATCTGCAGTGCTTGTATGTTACGGGGTGCTGGGGCAAAGGGACTCTGCAGTGCATCGGCCTTTCGGGGACCGACTAAGCGAGAATTCTCCAGCCCC
>JAYTPK010000092.1:0-5578 GCA_043747295.1 Polaromonas sp.
CGGCGCTGGAGGACGAATAGCCAGTGCTGCCACCAATACCATGCAATTTATTTACAGTGCCTGATGGCAGCTGAACTGACAAGCCCTTGCACTTTTCAGTAAAGAACATGGTGCCGTTTGGCAAGAAGGCCATGTCCCATGGCAGCTCCAGTTTGTTTAACGCAACTTCTGTTGCAAGGTTGGGGGCTGCGGCAAGCAGGTTTCCCGATGCAGTCAGACACAGCGCAATGAATGCGACTTTAAAATTTTGGGTTGTTTTCATTTAGCCTCCAAGATGTAAGTGAAGCAATCGAGCCGTACAAGAATCTACCCATACAAACTAAAAATTGAATCTCAATAACGGAAAATTCTTGCAGAACCGAACTCACCCATCCGAATAAATATGGTGAACTTTGTTTGAATTAGCTCACTTTTCAACTAGGCAAGTCAATGCACTGTAGGAGCGATACACCTCAAACGAATTGGTAGAAACCATTACTTAAAGCTACCAAAAGTAACTGCTTTCACGGGTGCCATACACAGCGTAGCCTGACCAGCATGTTTAACCGCTCGCACGACTATTGGCAAGCAGTAGCGTGCAACTGGTAGTGGTCAAGAACACGGCCAAAAAGGTTAGCTGGACGTTGGACGTTGAACGTTGGACGTCGGACGTTGAACGTTGGGCATGGCGCTGACAGCGCAATCCCACTGCCACGGCCTGCAGTGCTTGCATTTGGACTATCAGTTGGGGCCTTTTTGCTTCACCCAGTTGGTGACTTCGTTACATCCGTTGAAACTGGCTCGCAGTTTAGCCTGCAGCTGTGTACCAAGTACCGCGACCAGTTCCGTGCTGAATGAGGTGGCCATCTTTCACTAATTTTGCCAAATGCAGTTTGATAGTGGCACGCTTGGCTTGGGTTTGCAACTGAGCTTGCGCAGTGGTAAGCCTTCTGTGCTGTCTGGCAAATGTGATCAATTCAATCGATAGCTGAGGCAGCAAAGAAATCGACACCTCATTGAGCGCAATTTTGTCGCCTAAACGTTTGACTTGTGTGCACAAAGAATTAAGAAAAAACACAAGCCACGGTTGCCAATTTGGCACTTCAGTTCTGATAGTGCTCTGCGTTTGGCGCAAAGCCATGTAGTAACCTTGCTTATTCTGCTCAATGATGCTCTCCAGCGAACTATAGGGCACGTATGCGTAGCCCAATTGCAGCATCAGCAGCGTAGTGAGAATTCTGGACAGCCTGCCGTTGCTGTCCTGAAACGGGTGAATTTCTAAAAAAACCACAGTAAATATCGCCACGACCAGCAGCGGGTGGTGCGTTTTGTTGTCGCGAGCGTAGCGCACCCAGTCAACCAGCTCTTGCATCAAACGCGGCGTGTCAAAAGGCGATGCGGTGTCAAATATCACCGCCACTTGCTGGCCTTGGGCATCAAATGCGGCCACGCTGTTAGAGATGGTTTTGTATTTACCTCGGTGGTGCGCGTCTTTGGTACTGTGGGTCAACAGGTCGCGGTGCAGCTGCTGAATGTGGTTTTCGTTAAAGGCAATGTTGTCCCATGAGGCAAACAAAAGCTCCATTACCTCGGCGAAGCCCGCCACTTCTTGCTCGTCGCGGGTGTTGAACTGCTTAATTTTGAGTTTGCCCAGCAGCGCATCCACTTCAGCGTTGGTCAGCTTGCTGCCCTCAATGCGCGTGGACGAAGCCACGCTCTCCACCGTAGCCACAAGGCGTAGCGCCAACAGCCGCTCAGGCGGCAGTGAACCCAATGCGCGCCAAGCCCCTTTGAACTCGTCAATTTGAGCGATGAGGCCTAGTATTTCAGGGGTGATGACGATGTTGTCGGTGTTTAGCATAGCCGTAAATATAGCCATAAATAGCCATAAAGCAAGCTTATGGGACACAAGATCTGCTTAAACTGTAGTCCAGCCAGCTTGACGCTAAAAGCCACTGGTTTAGAATGTCATTACCTATCATTGAAAGTTAATCATCATGCCGGCCACACTTGAAAAGCCCCGTGCAATCAACGTGACAGTCAAGCTAGACGACAGCGAGCGCAATAGCTTGAAGTCTCTGGCATTGGCCAAACAACGCACACCCCACTTTCTGATGAAAGAGGCTATTGCCCGCTACATCGAAGACGAAGAGGCAGAGCAAGCCGCCATCGCTGCTGCAGTGGCATCGCTAGACCATTACCAAAAGACAGGTTTGCACACTACCTTAGTTGAAGTGAAAGACTGGGCCAAAGCGGTGCGCAAAAACCGCAGCGCAAAAATGCCAGCATGTCACACGTAAAGCTGACAGCGCAGGCCAACGCAGACTTGGTACGACTTTACGAATTTCTAGCGCAATACGACATTTCTACAGCAGACCGTGCCATCGACACCATCATTGCCGCATTTGGTATTTTAGAAAAAATGCCACTCGGCTGCCCACCTGTGGTGGGACGCAAAGACTTGCGTAAACTGGTTATCCATTTCGGTGCAAGTGGCTATCTGGCCTTTTACAGTTACGACCATCGCACGGACACATCAGTTGTTGCGCGTATCTTGCATCAGAGGGAGCGATATAGCACTACTACTGTTGGACTACCAAACTGAATATCGAAGTATCAATAGCAATTCAATTGAAATCTCATTTTTTATTGGCCGCTAAGCTAACGTGCTTGCGAAATCTCGCTTCGACGTATGAATATCTTTATACAAAGTAGGCATAAAGGCAAGCACTGTGTCTGCTTTATTGGAAGCAATACCTAACACAGTCTCATTAGATTCTAGATAGTTGACGAAGTCAACGCAGCCAGCAATAAAAATACAGATGAAATTTGTAGAATTTATTACGACTGTATCTGTGCTGGTATTTTCAGTGCATACAAATTCTCCAGAGCAATAATAGATCCTTTTTGCTTTGGTATTAAAGTAATCTCTTGATTCAGCTGTTGCTGTATGAATTAACCCGCAGCGAGCGGCCCACAAGTCTTCCGAAGTACATCCGAGATTTTTTTGAGGGTTTAAATAGCTTTCTACCCAACTTTTGAAGTCTTTAGAACTGGCTTCACGATCCGCTACGGTAAGCCATGCCATCTGGTCAATACCAGCATAAGTGAGTATCAAAGCAGACTCAACGAAGTTATTTTTTATTAGACAGTCAATTGCATTTCCTATTTTTTCTATCTGTAATTTAATATTAATTGAATTACGCATATGAGCCTCAGGCGTATTATTTCTAAAGAGTTTTAGGAAAAGGCAAAATCATTGTTTCAGACAACTGTTTGAATGAATTAAGGCCAAGAATTAACTACGATCAGGAAGCAGTTCCATGTTTCACAAAATAATTACGGTTCTATTGGACATAATTTGGCACTAGTTCTCGGACAGTACTGAACCACATGTCATGGGTTGTAGATTTATTGCTCAACCTCAAACCGAACCCATGCTTCCGTTAGCTTTGCATCAAGTGATTGTCGCCTTTGCTCGTAACTTATCTTTCGTTCACTAGACCCAGGCGCAATACCCTCGATAGCTGAGATCAACGCTACATGATAGGTTTTCAAAGCCTCCTGAGGTTTAACTTTTTTTATCGATTTCAGTGCCGCAGCAAAGTCGGCTTTTGTAGAGTTTTTTGCATCCTGTACGCATTTAGCCCAGTTCAACTTTTCATTTGGTGGCTGACCTAACTCAGCAAAAAGAATTACCGTGTCAAAAGTTAATCTACATTGCTCTAAAACATATTGCCCGCTAGTTTTATAAGCATCAAGGGCGCTTTTACTAGACTCGTCGGCAGCAAAACCGTAGCTAGTAACTAGAGAGAAGAGCACTGCAATTGGGTAAAACTTCATAAGAAAAAGTTGTATAGGAGTAGCAAGTACTTTATGGTTGAAAATTAAAGCCATATTATTCTATATTTTTTACTGTAGTTCTTCGCTGTAGTTTCATTGTGTGCACTAGTGCGTATTGGAATAATGAAATTTTTTGGTAAAACACGCCATATAGCCAATTTTTTCGGTCCATCTATTACTTGCAGGCGTTATATTTGCATTTAGTTAACTTGCGACCCGAGATCAATACGATCGAAGTGTGCCGCAATTTAAAGCCGTTTTTGTAGTTGATACAAGTATATTCCCACCCCCTCCCCTGCCGCCCTTCCGGTAGCCATAGCAGCGGTCAACAAATATCCGCCCGTCGGCGCTTCCCAATCGAGCATTTCGCCTGCGCAGAACACGCCGGGGAGTTTGCTTAGCATGTACTGCGCAGTCATGGCTTCAAAGCGCACGCCACCTGCAGTGCTAATGGCTTCGTCTATGGGGCGTGGGGCGGTGACGGTGATGCGCAGTGCCTTGATGGCGGTGGCCAGTTGCTGTGGGTTGTTGATGGCGTCCTTGCCCAGTAGTTCGTACAAGATGTTGAGCTTGATGCCTTCTAGGTTTAAGCGGCTAGACAGGTGGCTGGACAATGAGCGGGAGCCTCGTGGGTGGGCTACTTCGCGCAGTACTTTAGCAGTGTCCCATTGGGGCAATAGGTCTAGGGTGAAGATGGCGCTGCCGTGGGCTGCAATGCGGTCGCGCAATAGTTTGCTGGCAGCATAAATGAGGCTGCCCTCTACGCCGGTTTGGGTGGCGACGAATTCGCCTTGGCGGTGAAAGTCGGGTTCTGTAGCTGTACCTTCGATTTTGATGGCGACTGTTTTAAAAGGGTGGCCTGCATATTTGCTGGTGAAGTGGGCGCTCCAGCCTGGGGTTGAGACTGAGTCTGCAATCGCACTTGAGTTGGCAGGTTGTGATGTGCTCTTGCCAGAGGCAGCTTGGTTTTGAACATCAAAACCGCAGTTGGCAGGTTGCAAATCGGTCACGTCGATGCCTTTGGCGCGCAGCCACGGCACCCACGCGCCGTCAGAGCCTAGGCGCTGCCAGCTGGCGCCGCCCAGTGCTAGCACGGTGGCTTGGGCCGTGACAGTGATGTGTTCAGGGGCTGCGTCTGAGGCTGTGCGTTTTTCAAACTTGAGCGCTCCAAGGCCATGGCCCGTTTTGCTATCCTCCCAACCTGTCCAGCGATGCCGCATGTGAAACTGCACGCCATTACTGCGCAGGCGGTGCAGCCAAGCGCGCAGCAAGGGGGCGGCTTTCATGTCAGTGGGGAATACGCGGCCGCTGGTGCCGACGAAGGTGTCTATGCCTAGGCCTTTAGCCCATGCTGCTAATTCGATAGCTGGCTGAGCAGTAATTACTTGGGTTAGATGGCTGTTTCGTTCATAAAAACGGGTAAGGAATGTCTCTAGCGGCTCGCTGTGGGTAAGGTTAAGCCCGCCAATGCCTGCGAGTAAAAACTTGCGGCCTGCGCTGGGCATGGCGTCGTAGACGTGGACCTCGATGTGGGTATGGTTGTTTGCTTTGTTTGCTTTGTTGGCGTTGCTGATGACTTCGGCGGCCATCAAGCCGGCGGGGCCTGCGCCAATGATGACTACCTTGTGTGTGAGGGCTTTGGCAGAATCAACCCGAGCGGGTGTGGGTGCAGTGCGAACGGCATTGGGTGTAGATTGCGCGGATGCGGATGGGGTGGTCATAGTTCAACTAACTGGCCTTCGCCGGTAATGAAGGC
>JAYTPK010000093.1:0-94263 GCA_043747295.1 Polaromonas sp.
CTCAAGCATTTCTGAAGGTGGGGTAATAAACATAAAAGGGTAGAGGCAGATTTGATGCAATAGTTTCTAGGGGCATTGTAAAAGCTAGGGCAGCGGTACCGCCTGCACCATGGCGCGCACTTGCTCTACCGCGCCGCGCCCAGCATCTGCCACGGGTACCATGCGGTGGGCCACAGTCTGCGGCAAGATGGCCTGCACGTCATCAGGCGCTACATAATCGCGCCCCGCCAATAGGGCCTGCGCCTTGGCTGCGCGCACCAGTGCAATGCCTGCGCGCGGGCTTAAACCCTGTAAAAACCATCGCCCTGTGCGGGTAGCGGCTATCAGGTCTTGCACATAGTTAAGCAATGGATCGGCAGCGTGCACTTTAAGCACCGCAGCTTGTGCCAGTTTGAGCGTATCGGGGGTAAACACGGCTGGCAGTGCGTCCACCATGTCGCGCCGGTCGTTGCCCGCAAGCAGGCTGCGCTCGGCAGTGCGGTCTGGGTAGCCTAACGATATACGCATTAAAAACCTGTCTAGCTGACTCTCTGGCAGCGCGTAGGTGCCAAGTTGGTCGTGCGGGTTTTGCGTAGCAATGACAAAAAACGGTGAGGGCAGGGCGCGCGTGGCACCCTCTACTGTCACTTGCTTTTCTTCCATCGCTTCTAAAAGTGCCGACTGTGTTTTGGGGCTGGCGCGGTTGATCTCGTCCGCTAGCAGCACTTGGGCAAATATGGGGCCGGGGTGAAACTGAAACCCGCCTTGGCCTTGGTTAGCGCCGCGCTCGTAGATCGACACACCGCTTAAATCGCTGGGCATCAGGTCAGCCGTAAACTGAACGCGCGAAAATTGCAGGCCAAAGCTGCGCGATAGGGCATGGGCCAGCGTGGTTTTGCCCACGCCGGGCACGTCTTCGATCAGCAAATGCCCGCCCGCCAGCAGACAAGCCACACAGTCTTGCACCTGCACCGATTTGCCTACAATGACGGTGTTAAGCTGTGCCAGCAGCGTGTGGAGTAACTTATTGAGTTGTTGAGTATCCATACGCTAACGATACCCTAAAAACTAACGCAAACTATGGCCACTGGTTATTACACGCACCGCGATTTTCACCTGCATGAGATGGGCGACGGCCACCCCGAATGCCCCCAGCGGCTGGATGCTATCAACGACCGCCTGATCAGCAGCGGCCTGGCCGATGTGCTGGAGCGCCCTGATGTTCCGCTAGCGTCGCCTAGCGATCTAGAACTTGCCCACGGTCGTATGTACATAGCGTCATTGCACGGCCTTGGCGCACGTTTAGCGCAAGAGATGCAAGCCGGTGGCCCCACGCACATGCCCATTGACCCAGACACCTGCATAAACTCCTACACCTGGCAAGCCGCCCTGCGCGCTGCAGGGGCGGCAATAGCCGCCACCAATGCGGTGATAGCGGGCGAGCTGGACAACGCCTTTTGCGCCGTGCGCCCGCCGGGTCACCATGCGTGTCGCGATAAAGCGATGGGGTTTTGTTTTTTCAATAGCGTGGCCATCGCCGCCAAGCATGCACTAGACCACCACGGCCTAAAGCGCATTGCCGTGGTCGACTTTGATGTGCACCACGGCAACGGTACTGAAGACATTTTGAGCAGCGACCCGCGCGCACTGATGGTGGGTATTTTTCAGCATCCGCTGTACCCCTTTAGCGGCGCGGCCAGTACGGCCAGCAACATGTTGAACATGCCCGTAGCCGCCTACACCCGAGGCGAGGCCGTGCGCGAGATATTTGTGCATGACCTGCTGCCGCGCCTGGAGGCGTTTAAACCCGAGATGATTTTTATCAGCGCAGGGTTTGATGCGCACCGTGAAGATGAGCTAGGCCAACTAGGTTTAGTCGAGACCGACTACGAATGGATAACCCAGCAAATCTACGCTACGGCGCAGCGCCACGCCAAGGGCCGTATCGTTAGCTGCCTTGAGGGCGGCTATGCGCTGGGGGCGTTGGCTCGCAGTGTGGACGTGCATTTGCGTGTATTGGCGCAAGTGTGAATGCGCTATATATTTTGTAGCTGCATAAGCAATGAATACTTGGACTACAGGCTGATTTAGTAAAAAATATCAAAGTGATGCATACCAAAACATCCTTTTTTAGCATCAGCAAAGTACTTTTCTAGAGTATCACGCACCGTGCGAAAAGCTATATCGTCCCACGGTATTTCAGCTTCGGTAAACAAACGCGCTTGCATCGTTTCATGCCCAGGATTAAATTGCGTACTCAACAGTTTAGCGCGATAAAAAAAATGCACCTGGCCCACACGCGGCACGTTAATTAACGTGAACAGCTCTTGCATTTCATACTGTGCTCCAGCCTCTTCATCCGTCTCTCGCGCAGCGCCCGCTGCAGCGGTTTCGCCCAATTCCATGAAGCCCGCAGGCAGAGTCCAAAAGCCTCTACGTGGTTCAATGTTGCGTTTACACAGTAGTACTTGGACTATTGCGTCCTTGCCATCTGCTCCATGCCATATGGGCACAGTGCCCACCACGTTCAGCGGGTTTTCATAGTGCACTGTGGCGCAGGCGGTGCAAACGGCGCGGGGTTTGGTGTCACCGTCGTCTGGCAAACGGTAGGTGGTAGCGGCACCGCAGTTTTTGCAGTGTTTGATGGGGGTAGGTAATGGCATAGTGCCAGTGTAATTTAGAAAATAAAAAAGACCTCGATAGAGGTCTTTTCGCTAGGTGAGTTTTTTTATGCCCTCTTGCAGGAGTTAGACCTTGGTGGTTTTGGTGTGCTTATCTATCAAGCTGCGTGCAGTATCTAGCAACTTTTGGCCATCGAAGCCGCGTTTTTTCATGTCTTCAACCCACTCCACCTCAACCAAGCGCGAGGCACGGCGGAATTGCTGGGCCTCTGCTGCATCGATAGTGAAGATGGTGTTGTTGCGATCAGCGGCAGACTTGCGGCCTGCCACATCACCCGCCTGTTGGGTTTTACCCAGCCAAGCCGAAGTGGCCATGCCAGAGTTGTTGTCAATGATGGCCTTCAAATCAGGTGGCAGCGCGTTGTACTTGGCTTTGTTCATGGCCATGACAAATGTAGTCGTGTACAACGAGCCACCAGCAGGGTTGAACTCAGCGTGGAACTTAGTCAACTCATGCACTTTGACAGATGGCACCACTTCCCACGGGATCACTGCACCTTGGATAGTGCCTTTGGACAGCGCATCAGGAATACCAGGCAGTGGCATGCCTACGGGCGTTGCGCCCAAGTAGCCCATCAGCTTGGTGACCTGGCGAGTCGGTGCACGCATTTTCAGGCCCTTCATATCGGCTACAGATTTGACTTGCTTTTCAGCTGTGTGGATGACACCTGGGCCATGCACTTGTAGTGCTAGCACCTGTACGTCCTTAAACTCGTCTTGGGCTACGGTTTGCACGTATTCCCAGTAAGCTTTAGAGGTGGCTTCTGCATTGGTCATCATGAAGGGTAGTTCAAACACTTCTACGCGCGGGAAGCGGCCAGCGGTGTTGCCTGGCAGGGTCCAAATAATATCCACCACGCCGTCACGGGCTTGGTCATACAGCTGCACGGGTGTGCCGCCCAGCTGCATGGCAGGGTAGCCTTCAAACTTGATGCGGCCGCCTGATTCTTTCTCAACCTTGTCCATCCATGCTTTATGCATGTTGATCCACACATTTGACTGCGGTGCCATAAAGGTGTGGAACTTCAAAGTCACTACGGGTTGCTGGGCCAAAGCAGCCAAGCTGGTGGCACCTACTGCAGCGGCTGCTGCAGATTTAACGAGTGTGCGGCGTTGCATCATATAAAACTCCAATAAGAAAACAGATGAGAAGATAACGCGCTAGGCGCGAACTGAAGGTGCGGACATACCCTGAGAGATTTTTTCTCCCAAGCTATTGCATAAATCTCAGCACATACAAAGAGATTGAGGGGAAAAATAACAATAACAGTGTGCGCACCGTGTCGCTGATCAAGAAAGGCATCACCCCGCGGTAGCTCTCAGCTATGGGCACGGCATCACGCTTTCCTTTGGTCATGCCATTGACTACATACACGTTCAGCCCCACGGGCGGTGCCAGCATGCCAAAACCCACCGTCATCAGCACCATGATGCCAAACCAGATGGCGGTGTACTCTTTACTCATGCCAAAGTCTAGTGCCATGATCATGGGAAAAAAGATGGGCACGGTCAACAAAATCATCGACAGCTCGTCCATCACCGCGCCCAACACCACATAAAACAGCATGATGGCAGCTACTACCATCACAGGTGATAAGCCCCAGCTGCCCACCACCTGCGCCAGCTGCGCTGGCACTTGCGTGAGGGCTAAGGCAGCGTTCATCAGGTCAGCACCTAAAAAAATCAAGAAGATCATGGCCGAGCTTTCAGCCGTGGCATAAAAGCAGTTTTTAAACTTGTCCCACGTCATCTCACGCTTGAGCAGTGCAGCAATAAATGTAGCAAATGCACCTACAGCAGCGCCCTCGGTAGGTGTGAAAAAGCCACCGTAAATACCTCCAAACACGATCACAAATATTGCGGCAATCGGGCCAATGCCTTTGAGTGCGTCGATGATATTGGTGTTGGCCACTTTGTCTTGCTCGGGTGCGTGTCCAGGTACTACACGCACGTAAATGGCAATCGCCACCATGTAGCCCAACATCGCAATAATGCCGGGCACCATCGCGGCGGCAAATAGTTTGGCAATGTTTTGCTCAGTCAAAATAGCGTAGATCACCAGTGGTACCGATGGCGGAATCAGAATACCCAAGGTGCCACCTGCGGCCAGCGTGCCTGTGGTCAAGCGGCCTGAATAGCCGTGCTTGCGCATTTCGTCATAAGCCACGTTGGTGATGGTGGCAGCTGTAGCGACAGACGAGCCACAAATGGCACCAAACGCTGCACAAGCTAGCACCGCGCCCATGGCCAGGCCACCTTTAAAACGCCCCATGACACCCGCTGCAAAAGTAAACAGCGCTTTACTGATACCGCCTTGGGTAGCAAAGTGCCCCATCAAAATAAACAGCGGAATCACCGACAGGTCGTAGCTGGCAAAGCGTGCATAGGCTTGGTTGTTCAAAAAATTCGATAACGGCAGCCAGCCTGCTTGGGCCACATAGCCTATACCGCCTGCAATAAACATGGTGATCGCAATGGGTACACGAACGGCCATCAGCAGCAGCATGATGCCAAAGATGGACAAAGTTAGCTGGATGGCGCTCATACGGCCAACTCCGGGTTGTCTTCTGGTGTGTCAGCAGCAAAGCCAAATATCGTTTGGTATAGCGCAATCACGGTCGTGAGCACCAGCGGTGGCACCATGCAGCTGTACACGATCCACTCAGGAAACCCCAGCATCATCGTACCGCTTTGGCTAGTCCACGCAGCCATGCCACCCAGTGTGGTGCGCCAAGCCATCAACGCCATAACTAAAGCCAATAGCAAAGTGCCAAAGCGCTCCATCGCGTTTTGCGTAGCTGCAGATGCTTTGGTGGTGAAGAAATCTACCAAGATATTGCCACGCTTGAACTGGCACCAAGGCATAAACAGTGCAATAGCTGCACCAGCTGCCGCGCCAGACAATTCAAAGTCGCCCACAATGGTTTTACCAACCGTGTCGCGGCCTACTACGCTGACCACCGTCATCAGTGTGATGAAGATCAGCAGCAGCCCGGCCGCGATGGCGCATAGCTTGGCCAAGATTTCTAAGGCTTTCATGTGTCAACTATTTAAGCGACTTTGACGGTGATGCTGTGCAGGCCTGTCACGCCACCCAGCATGGTGTCGCCACTGACCACGGCGCCTACGCCTTCAGGTGTGCCCGTATAGATCAAGTCGCCGGGTTGCAGTTCCCAAGCGGCAGACAAATGCTCAATCGTCTCAGCCATATTCCAAATCAATTTGCTCACATTGCTGCGTTGACGGTCTGCACCATTGACCTGTACAAATAGTTCAGCGTTCACAATGTCGCCAGCTTGTGCAGCCGGGGTGATGTGGCCAATCGGGGCAGAGTGGTCAAACGCCTTGCCAATGCACCACGGGCGACCTGCTTTTTTCATCTCACCCTGCAAGTCGCGGCGGGTCATGTCCAAGCCCACGGCGTAGCCGAAAATATGCTTTACAGCATCAGCGGCTTTGATGTTTTTACCGCCTGTGCCAATGCACGCTACCAATTCGATCTCGTGGTGAAAGTTTTTGGTGAGTGATGGGTAAGGGATGCTGCCTGTTTCGCTTGGGTTAACCACAACAATTGAGTTAGTGGGTTTCAAAAAGAAAAACGGTGGCTCGCGGCCAGTAAAGCCCATTTCTTTGGCATGTTCTTCATAGTTGCGGCCCACGCAATAAATGCGGTTGACTGGGAAATGCTCTGAGCGGCCCACGACAGGCACGCTGACAATGGCAGGAGGGGTAAATAGATAGCTCATGCGGATAGTCTTTCTTCTTTATGAATGCCAAGTGCCTCATGCACTGGGCGGTCTGAATAACTGAACAGCACGCAGCCTGTGCTGCTGCTCAATTGCAATGTGTGCCATGAGGGCACTACAAAATGGTCACGCGGGCCAAACGAAAATTCGCTCTTGCCGTGGTGCGATGTAATGGTAGCCGTGCCAGTGCCTTCGACTACGCTGAACACCGTGCCGTCGGTTTGGCGGTAGGGCAAACCATTGAAGCCTTTGGGTAGCAGCTGCATGCAGGTGCCCATGGTGGGCATCGCCCAGCCACCGGTCAGTGGATTGGTGTAGCGCAGTTTTACGCCGTCCCATGCGTCAATTGGGGAGTCACGCTCTAGCTGGTGCAATGCCTCGCGCGTGCGGGCATAAGGGTAACTAAAAATCGGGCTGGTTTTACCGTAGGGTGAAGTGCCGCGCAAAGGTGCCATGTTGTGGCCATAGCGGGCAAAGCTCACACCCTCGGGGGATTTGATCTGCTGCACGGCAGCGCTGCCGTTTTCAGCAAAGCCTGCGTCAAAAAACCGCAGCATGGGGATGTCTAGGCCATCTAGCCACACCATCGGGTCGGTGGCCTCATGGTCGTGTGCAACAGCTTTTCGATCACTGCTTACTGCATAGCCGTGATCGTGCCAAGTCATCGACGGCGTAATAATAAAGTCGCCCGGCTGCATGGTGGTGCGCTCGCCGTCCACAGCGGTGTATGCGCCCGAACCCTCCACAATAAAGCGTAACGCCGACTGCGTGTGGCGATGGCTAGGTGCCACCTCGCCTGGCAATATCAGCTGCAAGCCTGCGTACAAAGACTGGGTTATGCAGCTTTGCCCGCGCAGGGCTGGGTTTTCTAAAATCAACACACGCCGAATTGCTTCTTCAGCGGTAATGGCCGCACCTGCGCGCATCAAGAAAGGCCGCACATCAGCGTATTTCCAGTGCGATGCCACACAGGGTGTTTTAGGTTGCGGCGGCACCAGGGCATGCAGCACCTCCCACAGCGGTGTGAGGTGCTGCGGGGACATGTCCGCGTACAGCTGCGCGCGGTCGGGGTGGTGCGATGGTGTCATGTGGCTAAGGTTAGTTATTCGACTTTGATACCGCGCATGGCAATGATGCCGCCCATGATGTTGGCCTCAGTGGCTACGCGCAGTTTTAAACCTTCGGGTGAAGATCCTACGGCTTGCCAGCCTTGGTTAAACAGCTTTTGGCGCGTGTCTGCATCGCGGATGATTTTGCCTACTTCAGCATTGAGCTTAGCCTGTGCGCCCGCTGATAAATTGGCCGGGCCTACCAAGGCGTTCCACACTTCAAGGTTAAATTCGCGCAACCCCGCTTCTGTAAGTGATGGTACTTCTGGCAGCAGCGGGCTGCGGCCACCGGTCACGCCAATCGCTTTGAGCTTGCCTGCGCGCACCTGGGGCATGGCCACAGCGGGTGCCATCAACGCCATTTGCAACTGACCGCCCAGCATGGCAGTGGCTACTTGCGGGTAGCCAGCGTAGGGCACGTGCACGGCCGTCATGCTGCTGATCTTGGATTTGAGGTATTCCATGCCCAAGTGGCCCACAGTGCCGTTGCCAGGGCTGCCGTAGTTCCATTTGTCACCACCGTTGCGCGCCGCATTAAAAAATTCTGCACCACCGGGCTGATCAGGTGTGGTCACCAAAACCAAAGGGGACACGGCCAGCAATGAAATATAGGCAAAATCCTTGGCCGGGTCGTAGGGCAATTTGCTGTACAGCATCTTGGCCGAGGTGAGGTTGCCGTTGATCACGATGCCCAGCGTGTGGTTATCGGTAGCCTTGGCAATGGCATCGGCGGCAATGTTGCCCGACGCGCCGGGGCGGTTTTCAACTACGACAGGTTGACCTAAGGCTTTGGACAATGACTCGGCCAAAATGCGCGCCGCAATATCAGGTGATGTTCCTCCCGGAAACCCCACTAATAACTTGACGGGCTTGGTAGGCCAAACGTCTAGCGGCTGCTCGGCTGCGCGCTTAGCTGTTCGTTGTTGAGCCCAAGCTGAGGAGGATACGGCGCATACAGCCGCTACGAGAGCTGCGGTAATTAATGAAACCCTGCGTTGAAACATCATTTGTCCTAAGGTGGATTAAAAGCTTTGAGCGTACCGCAAATACGGGCTGGCATTAAAGCGTCAGCCCGCGTTCGGTTTAGATATGGTTGTAAAGAGGTTGCCTGGATCAATGCCGCTGTACATCCACTTCAGGCCTGCAAACCCTGCCGAATCTTGGCCGCCTTGGAACATGCTGTTGCGCAGCTCACGCGTAGCGCCGCTGGCATGGTAGATGTCGCCATACAAGCGTGCAGTCAACTGTACGCGCGCCGTTCGTAAGTAGCGTTTTTCTTGGTAGGCCAAAAAAGCAGCAGCGAAGTCGCCCTGGTGGTGCTCCAGCGCCTTGCCCAGCACCACAGCGTCTTCTATGGCTTGGCCAGCACCTTGCGCTAGATATTGCAGCATAGGGTGGGCGGCATCGCCCAACAGCGTAACGCGGCCTTGGCTCCAGTTTTTAACAGGTTCGCGGTCGCACAGTACCCACATTTTCCAGACGTTGATTTTGGCGAGCAATGCTTTGACAGTGGGGTGAGCGTCTTTGAAGCGTTCTGTTAACTCACTAGCGTCGCCAAAAGCATCCCACCCCTCATCGTATTTATCGCTGTGAAAGACGGCAACTAGGTTAAACAACTCGCCTCTGCGCAACGGATAAGTGACCAGATGGGTTTTTTCGCCGCCCCACAGCTGCACTTCGTCGTTCCATAGCTCGGGCGGAACCTCTTCTTTTTTCAGCACCGCGCGGTAGGCAATATGGCCGCTAACGCGCGGTTTACCGTCACCCACAATGGCTTGGCGAATGTTGCTCCACAAGCCGTCGGCACCAATCAGCGCTGCGCCTTGTAGAGTTTCACCATTGGCCAGCTTGACGGTGACGCTGATTGTGTCCTGGGTGAAAGACTCAAACTTAGCGTTGGTGCGCAGTGTGATACCGGATTGGGCTTGGCAGGCATGGAGCAGCACGTCGTGAAGGTCTTTGCGGTAAATCACGCCATAAGCAAAGCCGTTGTAAGAGGCGCGTGCTGCGTCGCCCATTTGCACGCGCACCACTAGCTCGCCTGTGCGCACATCGCGCATACCCATGGCAGGTGGAAAGTAGGCTACTGCATTGACTTTATCTGCTAAGCCTAGGTAGGCCAGCATTTTGAAAATGTTGGGTCCCAGCTGAATACCCGCGCCGATTTCACCAAACTCTGCTGCTTGCTCCAGCACGGTGACATGCAAGCCAATGCGTGCCAACACCAAAGCGGCAGTTAAACCGCCAATGCCACCGCCAGCGATCAAAACGGGAGTTGAAGTAGTTCGTGTCATGGAATAATGATAAGTACACATATCATATGTATAAATGGTATTTACCCTAGGTTCAAACTCCAGTTCGTCACCTGTACACTTCAAGCAGTTATGCCAAGTTTTGATTTCACCCATGCCCCTGGCCACTTAATTCGCCGAGCACACCAAAAATCTATCGCATTATTTAGTGAAGAAATGGCTGCTTTTGACGTGACAGCGGTGCAGTTTGCCATTTTGCAAACTTTGATGGATGCACCCGGTTCAGACCAAATTACAGTGGCCCAAAACGTAGCGCTTGACGCTGCTACCTCAGGCTCTGTGATTGGCAGGTTAGAGGCGCGGGGTTGGTTGCGCCGCGAGAGCGATGCGCAAGACAAGCGCCGCAAGCTGCTCTGGCTGACGCCTGAAGGCAAAAAGGCAGGCACCAAGATGCAGCGACATGCACGCAATGTTCAGGCTAAGTTAATGGCACCGCTGAGCACAGATGAGCAGCAGCAGCTGGTTGCGCTGCTGCATAAAATCAGCCTTGGCGACGAAACGCGCTAAGCTCATCTCGCAGCCGCTCAAATTCGCTGATGACAAGTTTGTCTGAGGCGTAAAACACCGCAAATTTACCCAGCAGAGTGCGGCAATACAGGCGCGGCGCAATCAACCAGTCAAGGCCTGGCACGCGGATAAGCTTGACGTAGGCCAGCTCGCGCAGTTCAACATGTTTGTTCCATACAAAAGTTTGTTCAATGCTGTCGGTGTTCAAGATGGTGATGCTGGTCAAAATACACCACAAGGTATAGCCCATTAAGGCCAGGGCAGCGAGGGCCCAGTTTAGCCCTGAGGCCATGGCCTGGCCCGAGCCGCTATTGAGTTTGCCTGAAGACCACAGCGTAAATACCCAATAAGCGCACCAAGCCACAATTGAGCACGCCAGCACCCGAAACGGCAAAGAAAAAGCCTTGCAACGCAGTGGTGTGCTGACAGGCTTAAACCGAAACGGCGGTGGACCTAGTTGGTTAAGCAGGTTAGGCGTAGTCATCAGGCTGCAGAGCCTTATTTCTTGTCTTTGAACAAATCGTCCATTTTCTTTTGTTCGTCGTCCGAGGCTTTATCTGCAGCGGCCTTGTCGGTGGCGGCATTTTCAGTAGCCGTGCCGGTGGTGCTAGGGGCCGAAATCGTGGCATTGAGCGCAGCCGCAGGGTCCTTAGAGGCGTTTTCTGCGTCTGTAGGAATCTCGATTTTGACTTTGTCCACATCGACCACAATTTCTTTGTCCAAAAACACTGTGACGGTTTGCGGTACAAAAATCACTACCACCACCAAAATCAATTGCATGATGACCCAAGGGATAGATCCTAGGTAAATGTCGTTGGACTTTACTGCCTCTGGAATGCGTTTTTCTTTGAATAAAGTATCTGCAATACCGCGCAAATAGAATAATGCGAAACCAAAAGGCGGGTGCATAAAGCTGGTTTGTAGGTTCACGCACAACAGCACACCAAACCAGATCAGGTTGATGCCCAACTTGTCGGCCACAGGTGCCAGCATGGGCACAATAATGAAGGCGATTTCAAAGAAGTCTAAGAAGAACGCTAAGAAGAATACAAATATGTTCACCACAATCAAGAAGCCGGTTTGACCACCGGGCAGGCCGGTGAGCAAATGCTCAACCCACTTAGCACCGTCTACGCCCTGGAACACTTGGCTGAACACGCGCGAGCCGATCAAGATAAACACCACCATGGCCGTTAAGCGCATGGTGCCAACCATGGCCTCCCATAGCAAAGCAGTACTCAGGCGCTTGTGCATAGCCGCCAAGATCAAGCCACCCACTACGCCCATGGCACCTGCCTCAGTGGGCGTAGCAATAGCCGTTTTTTGGAACGGCAGACCACCCATCGACCCTAGCACCACAAAAATCAGCACAGCCGAAGGCACGATACCTTTTAAGCACTTACCCCACAGCGCCCAACCGTTTAAAGTGCGGGCTGACCTAGGCACGCCTGGAACGTAATGAGGTTTGAATCGGCTTAGTAAAAATGTATAAGCTGCAAAAAGCAAAATTTGCAAAATAGAGGGACCCCAAGCACCTTTGTACATATCGCCTACGGGCTTGCCTAATTGGTCAGCCAGCACTACCAAAACAAGCGATGGTGGCACCAGTTGAGTGATGGTGCCTGAGGCTGCCAAAACGCCCGTGGCGTAGCGCATGTCGTAGCCGTAGCGCATCATCACGGGCAGTGAGATCAGTGCCATGGCAATCACTTGGCCTGCCACAGTGCCGGTAATGGCACCCAAAATGAAACCCACAATAATGACTGAGTAACCCAGGCCGCCTCTAACGGGGCCAAACAACTGGCCCATCGAGTCCAGCATGTCTTCTGCAAGCCCGCATTTTTCTAAAATCGTTCCCATGAAGGTAAAAAATGGAATCGCTAACAGCAAATCGTTAGACAAAATAGAGAACAAAGCCAGTGGCAAGTTGCTCATGTAGGCCGCTGGAAACCAACCCATGTGGATAGCGTAGAAGCCACTGCCCAAGCCCAGCGCAGCCAAAGAGAAGGCTACCGGAAAGCCAATCAGCATCACTATGATCAAGCCCGCGAACATAATCGGGGGGAAATTTTCAACTAGCATGTTGTGCTCAATTCGTAATTAATGAATAGGGTTAGTCGTGTTGATCGTGTTCAGAAATTACTGAATCGGCTTCTCGTAATGGGTGTCCATTTCGTATTTGCCCGCTAGGTAGGCCACGCGTTTGATGATCTCTGAGAGGCCTTGCAACAAGAGCAAGCCGAAACCTACTGGCAGCGTCAAAATGGCAGGCCAGCGGATCAGGCCACCAGCGTTTTGACTCATTTCTTTAGACAAAAACGCTTGGTAGAAATAAGGCGCGCACATGTACAGCATGAGGCTAACTACTGGCATCAAAAAAAACACCAGGCCGAATAAGTCAACGTACACCGGGCCATTGCCTTTAAGCTTGCCGTAGATCAGGTCTACCCGCACATGTTCGTTGAGCTTGAGCACAAACGGTGCGCCCAGCATGACGGTCACTGCAAACAAGTACCACTGAATTTCCAGCCAACCGTTAGAGCTCATGTCCAGGCCATAGCGGATAAAGGCGTTGCCTGCGCAAATCATGGCAGAGATAAACACCGCCCATGCAGCGAGTTTGCTAAACCGTTCGTTAACCCAGTCGATCGCCAAGGCAAACTTTAATAATGCAGACATGTTGTGCTCCGTTGCTAGTGGAGACTATTGTCGCAAAGACTGGCGCGCAAGCACTGGCAAAACCCTGAC
Source organism: Polaromonas sp. (assembly GCA_043747295.1). Lineage (GTDB taxonomy): Bacteria > Pseudomonadota > Gammaproteobacteria > Burkholderiales > Burkholderiaceae_C > JAAFIP01. The sequence continues at coordinate 13,083 of JAYTPK010000093.1, forward strand.
AGGGAATTTGCGGGTTAACCCTAAATTACAGCGTGTGAACTTGCGCGTGAGTTCGGCACAAATACAGGCCAATCGGGTAGGGCGATAATGGCCCATGCTAGCCAAAACCCCCTACGCTATAGACTCTCCCGCCATTCGCCAAGCAGGGCGAGAGGTATTGTCTTTGGCCTTGATGGATGCGCGTAACCACACGCTGCACACCATGGCGCAGTTTGAAAAAACCATCCCCGAATTGCGTTTTGCCAGCGACCTGTCGGTACCGCGCATTGCCGAGGCGCTGCCACCGCTGTGGTTACTGGGCTATGTGGGCTGGTTTCAAGAGTGGTGGATTGGCCGCAACACGCAGCGCAGCTTGGGTAGTCAGTGCCCGGCGCAGCCAGTGCGGCTGGCTTCGATAGAGCCCAGTGCTGATGCCAGCTGGAACCCCGCCATGCTCAACCGGTCTGACCGCTGGGTGCAAAGCCAACCCGAGCTTGGCGATATCAAAGCCTATTTGCTGGAAACCTTAGAAAGCACATTAGAGACGCTGGAGAAGACGGATGACAGCGACGATGCGCTGTACTTTTATCGCCTTGCACTAGCGCGTGAAGACCAAATTGGCGAGCAGTTTATGGTGATGGCACAGGCCTTGGGTTTAAAAATTCAGGTGCCAACCAGCCCAGTTTTCACGCACCGTGCACCACTGGCGCTGCCTGCTACGCGCTGGATGCTGGGTGCGCAAGTGGCGGGCTTGCAAGTAGCGGGCGCGCGCGCGGCAGGGTCGCAATCTGTGGGGTTCTCGTGGGACAACGAGCACCGTGCCCACGAAGTGCGGGTGCCTGAGTTTGAAATCGACGCTCAGCCGGTGAGCTGGGCGCAGTATGTTGAGTTTATTGACGACGGTGGCTATGACGACGCTGCACACTGGTCACCCAAAGGCTGGGAATGGCTGCAAGACCAGGCCGCACGCGAGGGCAGGCGCGGCCCGCGCTATGTTGACCAAATTGGTGTAGCCAGCGGCGCAGTGCTGACCACACGCTTTGGCCACACCCAGCGCGCTGCCGGGCAAAGCAGCGCCTTGCATGTAACGTGGTACGAGGCCCAGGCCTATGCCCGCTGGGCGGGCCGCAGGTTGGCCACTGAGGTGGAGTGGGAGATAGCAGCGCACAAGGCGCAGGGCCAAGGCTTTAGATGGGGCGATGTGTGGGAATGGACTGCGAACACCTTTAGCCCTTTTGGAGGCTTTGTTGCGGGGCCGTGGGCCAACTACAGCACTAAAAGTTTTGAGCATTGCAAGGTGCTGCGCGGCGGCTCGTTTGCTACGCGTGCGCGGATGAAGCAGCCTACTTTTCGCGGGTTTGCTTTGCCGCAGGAGGACGGTGGGTTTTGGGGCTTTCGCACCTGCGCGGTTTAACCCCAGCAGATCACGTCGAAGTACAAAGAGCCGTTGAAAACACTAAAACAGCTCTTTTACCAACGAAATATGCCGATAGTCCAAGTATTCATTGATTATGTAGCTATTAATTTTATAGCATTCATGGATAACGCCTAGCTTTAGCGCACAGCCTGCAAGTTAAAATCTGAGCCATATTATGTTGATAAAAGTAGCATTTCTCTGTGGCTGATAGTGTGTTGATAGCGCTGCGTTTGATCAGCGACGCCGACCCTGCGCTGTGGGCCATCATTGCCCGCTCGGTGGCAGTCAGTGCGCTGGCATGCGCGCTGGCCAGCGCCGCCGGGCTGTGGCTGGGCGCCTGGCTAGGCGTTGCGCGGTTTACTGGGCGCACGGCGGTGCTGGCGGTGCTGGGCACGTTGCTGGCCGTGCCCTCAGTGGTGGTGGGGCTGCTGGTGTATTTACTGCTCTCGCGCAGCGGGCCGTTGGGGCATCTAGGGTGGTTGTTCTCCTTTAAAGCCATGGTGATAGCCCAAGCGCTGCTGGTGCTGCCCGTAGTGGTAGCACTGACGCGCCAAACCATTGAAGACGCGCACACTGCCCACGGCGAGCAGTTGCAAGCCATGGGCGCTGGTGTGCTGTGGCGCAGCCTGATATTGGCCTGGGACGAGCGTTATGCGTTGCTGATGGTGCTCATCACTGCGTTTGGCCGCGCTATCTCTGAGGTGGGGGCCGTTATGGTGGTGGGCGGCAATATTGACGGGTTTACCCGCGTGATGACCACGGCGATTGCTCTAGAAACCAGTAAAGGCGACCTACCGCTGGCCTTGGCGCTGGGCGCGGTGCTGCTGCTGATCGTGCTGCTGCTTAACGCTGCCGTGGCTGGACTAAAAGCCTGGCGCGAGCGCGTAGAGGCGCAAACGCTATGAGCATCATTAACATCCAAGCTGCCGATGTATGGTTTGGCCGGGTGCAAGCGCTGCAAGGCGTGTCGCTGCAAGTGCAGCGCGGTGAATGTGTGGCTTTGGTAGGTGCTAACGGCAGTGGTAAAAGCACGCTGCTGCGCTTGGCCTACGGCCTCGTGCCGCCTACGCAGGGCAGTGTGGCGCTGCAGGCGCAGGTAGGGCAAGTGCAGTGTGCTTTTGTCTTTCAGCGCCCATTTGTGCTGCGCGCCTCAGTGCTGACCAATGTAGCGTTACCTGCCTGGCTGCGCGGCGCTAGCTGGGCGCAGGCCAAGCTGCGCGCCATGCAGGCGCTGGGGCAGGTTGATTTGCAGGCGCTGGCTACCCGCCAAGCGCGCACCTTGTCGGGTGGGCAGCAGCAGCGGTTAACATTTGCACGCGCCTTAATTGCCCATCCCGATGTGCTTCTGCTAGACGAGCCTACCGCCAGCCTAGCGCCCGAGGCCAAGCGCGATGTGGAGGCCCTGATTGCGCAATGTACGCAGCGCGGTATGACGGTGCTGTTTGCCAGCCATAACCTAGGCCAAGTCAAACGCCTGGCCAGCCGAGTGGTGCAGATAGAGGCTGGGCGCGTGGTGGCTAACTTGCCTACTGCAGAGTTTTTTGCGCCGAATGCCAGCACCGATCTGCGTGCTGAGCTATAAATGATGTTTTTAAGCCTTTTACCAACGAAATATGCCGATAGTCCAAGTATTTATTACCCAGACAGCTATTAAATTCATAGTAAGGGTGCTGTCCCTGAGTGCGCTGTGCGCAGCCAGTTGGGCGCAGCCGTTGGTGATTGCGTCCACCACATCCACCGAGCAGTCAGGCTTGTTTGGGCATCTGCTGCCCATGTTCGCGCGCGCTACGGGGATTGAGACCAAAGTGTTGGCCTTGGGCACCGGGCAGGCGCTGGACGTAGCGCGGCGCGGCGACGCTGATGTGCTGCTAGTGCACGACAAGCTGGCCGAAGACAAGTTTGTCGCCGAGGGCTTTGGTGTGCAGCGTTTGGCCGTGATGTACAACGACTTTGTTGTCGTAGGCCCCACGGCTGACCCTGCCAAGGTATCGGGCCGCAGCGTGAGCAACGCGCTACAGCGCATCGCCCAGACTGATGCAGTCTTTATCTCACGCGGGGATAAGTCAGGCACCCACGCCGCCGAGCTGAGCTTTTGGGCCACGCTACCCGCGCCCGATAAAAAAGGCGCTGGATACAAAGCCTGTGGCTGCAGCATGGGCGCCGCGCTGAATATGGCCGCTGCCACACCGGGCTATACCTTGGCCGACCGCGGGACTTGGCTGAATTTTAAAAACCGCAGTGGTTTGGTGGTTTTGGTGGAGGGCGATACCCGCCTATTTAACCCCTATGGTGTGATCGCCGTGAACCCAGCTAAGCACCCGCACGTCAACCACCGCGCAGCCCAAGCCTTTGTTCAATGGATTACTTCGGCTGCAGGGCAGGCAGCCATTGCAGATTATAAAATTGAAGGGCAGGCGGTGTTCTTTCCTAACGCCGCTACAAAATAAACCTGTCCTGCAAGCCACATGCGCCCTCAGCCCCATACTGCCAATGAGACAATAGCCATCTTCACGCTATGATGCACGCCATGTTCTGTAAGCCCTACCTCGCCCGTCTAGCCGCTATCTGCTTGGCAACATGGCCTATGGGTGTTGTATGGGCCAACGACCAGCTAGACCAGATTGAGGTGATGCTGGCAAAACAACGCGCACAGCAGCAGCAACTGGGCCAATTGATCAAGCAAGCCCAAGACGAAGCAGGCCGTGGCCCGTCTTGGAGCGTGCCTACCCTGCCCGAACTGACGATGCAAAGTGTAGCGCTGTCAGCTGCTGTGGTAGCCGTTGTGCTGATGGGCGCTGCCATGCTGTGGCTGTGGAAAAACCGCATGCCCTCTAGCGTGGCGTATCGTCCAGTACCTGAGCCGTATTTCAAAGAATCTGCCTACAAACCATCAGGCTACAAAGATTCTGGTTATGTAGATTCTGCGGTGTCGGGTTTAGACGCACTAGACGCTGCGGAAAAAACCTCTGCATTTAAACCGTCAGCATTCAAAACTTCAGGCTACATAGATTCATTTGCCAAAGATTCATCGGCCAAAGATTTTTTAACACGGCCCGCAGGTTTCAGAGAGTCTTTGCAAGATTCTTCCTGGTCAGAGTCTTGGGCCGCAGATACATCGCCGCTGTCTGCACCTGCCGCCCCATCAGCTAACCTATCGGGCACTTCATCACCCAGCCCAATAGTTGATGCACCTAGCCCTAGCGTGCAGCCAGATATTTCACTGGATGACTTGGAGTCCGGCTTCGGCGCACCCGTGATGGACTTTGACCTGAGCGATTTTGACCAGATCAGTAGCCCAGCCAGCGCAGCATTTACAGACATCGTAGTGCCTGCCGCCCCATTGCCTGCAGCGCTAGAACCTTTGACTGTGGCTGATTTTGATCTAGTTCCCATACAAGCGGACTCAGAGGACTTTACCGACAGCACTGCAGTTTTTATTGCCGGCGAAGTGGACCACCGCGACAGCGCGTTTGATTTGCTTAAATTTGATCCCGCAGCACCTTTTGTGCAACCCCAGTTGCCAGATGCAGGCAATATGAAACCACGCGCCTCGGTCAAAATAGATTCCGAGGTGCCCTCCAAGTACGATGAATTGAAACCTGAGCCGCTGCGCCACGCAGTGGCTTATGTGGCACCCACTGATAGTTATCGCGGATCAAAGCCACCCCCCGATAGTGGGTTTACGGGCTCAGCCTTTGGGCAGTTGCAGCTTGAAACTCCGCCAGAAATATTGCCCTATCCGCACGAATTAAGCGATGACGATGCCACCTTCGCGACCCAGCTAGATTTAGCACGCGAGTTCGCCGAGCTGGGACAAACAGACGAGGCCGAGCTTTTGTGCCAAGAGGTGTTTACCAATGGCACCGAGGCAATGCGCGAATATGCGCTGTATATCTTGACACGCTTGCCTGAGTTCAAACGCAAGTAACGCCGCGTTAACTAGCGTTGTGGCCTGCCCAGCTTGCGGTAAATGGTAGCCCGGCTGATGCCTAGCTGCGCGGCTGCAGCAGCTACGTTGCCGCGCAGCTGAGTGACGGTTTGGCGAATCAACTGCGTTTCATGGTTTTTAAGCCCTTGTGTGGGTGCAGACATAGACGCAGCCAGAGGCGCTGGCAACGACGACAAGCCTTGGCTGCGCAACTTAGGCGCTAAAGTGCCCGCAGCACTAGCGCGCACCTGCAGATGCAAGCCTGACCACAAAGGTACCTCTAGCCAGCTGTCACGGCGCTGTGCGTCAAACAGGCTGCCAGTGGACACGGCAAAAATATCGCACAACTGCAAAGCGGCGCTGGGCACCGTAGCGACCCCCAACATATGGCGAGCAGTTGGGTTCATGGCGCTGATGGCACCATCGGTCTGCACGCATACCAAGCCCTCACCATCTTTGCCACTGCGCTGGCCAGGCCACTGCAGGTGCAACACGATGGCGTGCGGTTGGGCTAGCACCAGCGCGTTTTCTATCGAGCGCGCCGAGGTAGTGACCAGGTGCATGAGGGCGGGGCGCTCTTGGGCATCAATACCTGTCACGTCTACCATGCCTGCGCATTTCCCGTCAGGCCCGGTAATGGGCGCACCAGCGCATGAATAGCAGCTTGCATCTTGATAAAAATGCTCGCCACGGTGCAGCCAAGTGGTGCGCTGCTCAATTAAGGTGCTGCCGATGGCGGTGGTGCCTACGGCATATTCTGATAAATCGACACCGATACGTGCAATCACATCGGCGCGGCGGTCGCTGCGGTCTATGGCGCCGCTGGTGTCTACCACCGTGCCTAGGGCGTTGGTCAAAATTGCAAAATAGCGCGTCTGCGCAATAGCAATACCCAGCTGTTCTAAGCTGGGTCGCGCGGCCATGCGCAGTGCATAGTTGGCCTCTTTGCTGCGCCGCTGCAAGCTGTGGCCCACCATATCAAAACCTAAGCGCTCGGTGGGCTGGTGTCCTTGGCTTAAGCACCGTTGCCAAGACTGGGTAATCCAAGGCTGCACATATTGCATTGCAGCATGCGACTGGCCGTGCATCACCGCATTGCGTGTCAAGGCAATGCCTTCAAGGCGAGGTTCGGGTTGCTGTGGGGACATGGTAAATATTGTGTAGGCGCAGTAGGCACCATTGTGTTGCATTTTGAGAATATTGAAAGCACAGAATGCGTGACTAGGGTTCTCCCTAGGCTTGTACAGCAGGCTTGGTTTAACAATAGATATGTAAACTATTTCATAGGCAATACCTTGCGACACTGCACTGCAAGGTAACTACCCAGGAGCAACAAATGCAAAAAGTTTTGCACATCAACCCCGACAAATGCACCGGCTGCCTGCAGTGCGAAATGGCCTGTAGTTTTGAAAACTACGGCACCTACGCCACCAGTAAATCACGTATCAAAGTGTTTGACTTTCACCATACTGGCAAAAAAGTGCCCTACACCTGCACTCAGTGTGACGAGGCTTGGTGCCTGCATGCTTGCCCAGTAGAAGCTATCACGGTCGACAAAGCCACTGGCGCTAAAGTGGTAAACGACTCTACCTGTGTAGGCTGCAAGGTCTGCACTATTGCTTGCCCGTTTGGCACCATCAACTATGTGCAAGAAACCGGTAAAGTGCAAAAGTGCGACCTGTGCGGCGGCGACCCAGCCTGCGTTGAGGCTTGCCCCACCACTGCAATTACTTACGTAGATGCCAACTGGACTGGTATCGACAAAATGAAGTCTTGGGCTGACAAGCTGGGTAACCAGCCCTCAGCCTCGTAATTCTTCGTCACCTTATTTTTTGGGCATGCACCCGCTATATTGCTAAGCTGCCCACCCAACTGGAGATCACATCATGTCATGGGCTGGAAAAATCCTCCGCGTAAACCTCACCACCGGTGTCTGCAAGTCAGAGCCGCTCAATATGCAGTGGGCGCAAGCCTACATCGGTTCGCGTGGCTTGGCGGCTAAATACCTCACCACTGAGGTCAACCCCAAAGTTGAGCCATTGTCACCCGACAATAAAATTTACTTCACCACCGGGCCATTGACTGGCACGATGGCCTCTACTGGCGGGCGCTACACCGTGTCCACCAAGAGCCCATTGACAGGTGCCATTGCTTGCTCTAACTCAGGCGGCTACTTTGGTGCCGAGCTGAAAATGGCGGGCTGGGACATGATTGCCGTTGAGGGCAAGTCGTCCAAACCGGTGTACCTGTATATCAACGACGATGTCGCTGAAATTCGTGACGCGGCCCACTTGTGGGGCAAGAGCGTGCCCGAGACCGAAGGTACACTCAAGAAAAGTCTGCAAGACCCGCTAACGCGCGTTTGCAGTGTTGGTAAAGCAGGTGAAAACCATGTGCTGTTTGCTGCGATTGTGAACGACCTTCACCGCGCAGCGGGCCGGAGCGGCGTAGGCGCTGTGATGGGCAGCAAAATGCTCAAAGCTATAGCAGTGCGTGGCACCAAAGGCGTGGGCAATATTCGCGACCCTAAAGCGTTTATGAAAGTCACCTACGAGAAGAAGAAAATTCTTGCAGAAAACGCTGTGACAGGACAGGGCCTGCCCACTTATGGCACGCAAGTACTGATGAACGTAATCAACGAAGTGGGCGCGCTGCCTACTCGCAATCACCGCAACAACCAGTTTGAAAGCGCCAAAGACATTAGCGCCGAGGCCATGGCCACGCCACGCCCCACCGATGGTAAAAAGCCACTGGTGACCAACCAAGCCTGTTTTGGCTGCACCATTGCTTGCGGTCGCATTCAAACAATTGACAAAGACCACTTCACCGTACAAAACAAGCCCCAGTATTGGGGTGCCAACGGTGGCCTAGAGTACGAAGCGGCTTGGGCTCTAGGTGCTGCCAACGGCGTGAAAGACCTGGACGCGTTGCAATACGCAAACGTGCTGTGCAATGAGCAAGGCATCGACCCGATCAGCTTTGGCTGTACTGTGGGGGCAGTGATGGAGCTGTATGAGATGGGCGTGCTGACCAAAGAGGTTATCGGCATCGAGGCACCATTTGGGTCAGCCCACGCATTGGCTTACCTGGCTGAACAAACCATCAATGGCACTGGGTTTGGTATCGAGATAGGTCAAGGCTCTAAGCGTTTGACTGCTAAATACGGCCACCCAGATTTGTCTATGAGCACTAAAGGCCAAGAGTTCCCAGCCTATGACGGGCGCGGCATTCAAGGCATTGGTTTGGCGTATGCTACTTCCAATCGTGGCGGCTGCCACCTGCGCGGCTACACCATCGCGTCTGAAGTGCTGGGCATTCCGGTCAAGACCGATCCGCTAGAGCACGAAGGCAAACCTGAACTGGTTAAAGCCTTCCAAGACGCCACCGCTGCGTTTGATAGCTCAGGCTTGTGTGTGTTTACCACCTTCGCTTGGGGCTTGGCCGACTTGGCACCGCAAATGCAAGCTGCGTGTGACGAGAAATACACTACCGAAGAGCTGGAGAAAATTGGCGAGCGCATCTGGAACATGGAGCGCGAGTTCAATAACGCTGCAGGCTTTACCCACAAAGATGACACGCTGCCAAAACGCCTGTTGACCGAAGCCGCGACCAGCGGCCCGACCAAAGGCAAAGTTAGCGAGCTAGCCAAAATGCTGCCGAAATACTATGAGGTACGTGGTTGGGATCCAGAAGGCCGTCCAACGGCTAAAACTAAAGAGCGCTTGGGCTTATAACCACAAGCTGCACGTTGAAATGAAAAGCGGTCCACGTGACCGCTTTTCAATTTTTAGGAGATAAATATGCACCACATTATTATTGGCGCTGGCCCAGCTGGCGTGATCGCCGCTGAGACGATTCGCAAACACGCCCCACACGACGAAATCACCATCATCGGTGAAGAAAAAGAAGCACCCTATTCGCGCATGGCCATTCCATACTTGCTGGTGGGTAACATTGCGGAGCAGGGCACGCATTTGCGCAAAAGTGCCACACACTTTAAAGATTTGAAGATAAATACCCTTCAAGTCCAAGTATCTACTGCTCAGGCAGCTACTAAAACGATAGTACTTGCAGATGGCAAAAGCCTTAAGTACGACACGCTGCTGATTGCTACGGGCTCGACCCCCATGCGCCCGCCGATAGCAGGTATTGACCTGCCTAACATCTACAGCTGCTGGACGCTGGCCGATGCGCGCGCCATTATGGACAAGGTTAAACCCGGCTCTCGTGTGCTGCAAATGGGTGCAGGCTTTATTGGCTGCATCATCATGGAGGCACTGGCCGCGCGTATTCAAACCAACAAGACTGGTAAGTTGACTATTGTGGAGATGGGTGATCGCATGGTGCCGCGCATGATGGGCCCGGCTGCGGGTGGCATGATTAAAAGCTGGGTGCAAAGCAAAGGTGTAGACGTGCACACGGGCGCCAAGGTAGAGTCGATTACTCAAAGTGGCAGTGCCCTGGTGGCAAAGCTGTCTAACGGCCAAAGCATCGAGGTGGATGTGATCATCAGTGCCACGGGTGTGAAGCCTACTATTGGCTTTTTGAAAGACTCAGGCATCACCTGCAAAACCGGCGTGCTGACCGATGACCGGATGCAAACCAACGCGCCCGGCGTGTACGCCGCAGGCGACTGCGCTGAGGCGTTTGACCATTTCACGCGTGCGCAGGTGGTTAGCGCCATTCAGCCCAATGCAGCAGACCAGGCCCGCGTGGCTGCACTGAATATGGTGGGGCAGCATGCATCACTGAAACAAGTGACGCAAATCAACGTGCTAGACACGCTGGGCTTGGTGTCTACCAGCTTTGGTAGCTGGCAAGGCGTGCCCGGCGGCGAGCAGATTGAGCTGAAAGACGATGCGCACCACAAGCTGCTCTCCATGCAGTTTAAAGACGATGTGATGGTGGGCTGCAACTCTATTGGCTGGACAGACCACGTAGGCGCGCTGCGCGGCCTGGTGGAAGGCAAAGTCAAGCTAGGCGAGTGGAAGGCTAAATTACAGGCTGACCCTACGCAGCTGATGGCAGCCTACTTAGCCACAGCCCAAGCGCAGGGCCAGTGGAGTGGCGCGGCTGATGTAGCACGGCGTGCGCATTGATCCAAATATCTGCAGCAGACAAGCTAGCGCAGCCTTGAACACTTGGCATAACACCTTATAAAACCCGCTAACATCGTATGCATGTGGCTTGGCGTTTATTTCATACTGGCATACTTTGCGCTGCATTGCGCAGTATGCTGTGCGCTGTGCGTTTGCAACGTTGACCGATAACATGAACATCACCTTAAAACTCTTTGCGTCGCTGACAGACTACCTGCCGCCTGCAGACCGCACCAGCAATATCACCCAGCTGAGCGTGTCGCCCGATGCCAGTATTTTGCAAATCATCGAACCCTTTGGTTTGCCGCACAAGCTGGTGCACTTGGTACTGATCAATGGCACTTATGTAGACCCCGACAAGCGTGCCACCTGCACACTACAAGAAGGCGATGTGCTGGCGATTTGGCCACCTATTGCAGGCGGTTGAGCAGGTGGTTAAAAAGGTGGTTAAAGCTGGCAGATAAAGCTGACGGTTAAACCATGGCCTCGCTCTGTCTACTATAAATTTAATAGCTGCCTGAGCATTAAATACTTGGACTACAGGGCTATTTGATAGGTAAATGTGCAATCTTTCTACGCAAAACAGTTTGACCGTGAAATGGGCTGCACCCAAGCCGAGTGGCTCATGTGGCTGCCCGCTGCCATGGGTGATGTACTTTGGCAGCAGCAAGGCGATGCGTTACAAGCACAGGTTGCAGAAGGTGCATTACGCATTGAATGGCGCGTAGGCGAGCCGCGTCAAATTGCCTTGTTTAAGTTACCGCGCTTGCATGTGGGCTTTGCTTTCGACGGCTTGGACGATGCGCAGCGCTACACGTTTATGAAACGTTTTGACCTGTACATGCAGCGCGGCGGCGGTTAACCGAGAGTTCGGTTTTACAATCTCACCATGCAACCATTTCACCTCGCTTTCCCCGTATCTGACCTTCACCAAGCCCGCGCTTTTTATGGTGGCGTGCTGGGCTGTCCTGAGGGGCGCAGCTCGCCTCATTGGATTGATTTTGATTTCTACGGTCACCAAATCGTTGCGCACCTAGCGCCCGACGAGTGCAAGCCTGCAGGCACCAGCGCGGTAGATGGCCACGGCGTGCCGGTGCGCCACTATGGCGTGGTGCTCACCATGGCGCAGTGGGAGGCGTTGGCCAGTAAGCTCAAAGCAGCTAACACCAAGTTTGTGATCGAGCCCTACATTCGCTTTAAAGGCGAAGTGGGTGAGCAAGCCACCATGTTTTTTCATGACCCCTGCGGTAATGCGCTAGAGTTCAAGGCCTTTAAGGACATTGGTCAGTTGTTTGCCAAGTAATTTGGTCTAGCTAAATGCTATAAATATTATAGCCGCTTGATTAGTAAATGCTTGGACTACAGGCCGATTTGATGCCTAAATCATGCTCTGCTGGCTATGAACAGCACGGCGGTCTTTAACCCCAGCACGGTCAGCAGTAAAGAGCCTAGTAAATGCAGCGCCGCCGTGCCTAACGCCAATGCATAGCGCGACTGCTGAAGCATGCTGACTATTTCTGCGCTGAAACTGCTGAAGGTGGTTAATGCACCTAAAAATCCTGTGATCAATGCCACGCGCCACACTGGGTCTAGCTGGGGCAGGGCGTTGAACACGCCCATGCATACACCTACTAAATAACCGCCAATTAAATTGGCCGCCAGCGTGCCCCAGGGCAGTGCCGTGCCAGAGTTTAGCCACAGGCCCAGTTGCCAACGCGCTAGCGCGCCTGCACTGGCACCTATACAAATGGCGACAACATGAATCATGGGGTTAAGTGTAGCGTTGAAAATTCAGCCTACAGGTGACAATAGCGCTATGCAAAACATCATGGCCACAGAGGGATTTTTAGGCATTGTCATGCTCGACACACAATTCCCGCGTCCGCCAGGAGATATTGGACACCCAGAGACTTTTAACGTGCCCACGCACCGCGAGATCGTGCGCGGTATTTGGCCTGCCAAGGTGGTGCAGTCGGCCGCGGGCTTGCACCAAGCGCGCACGGTGCCCGCATTTCAAAGCGTGGTGCGAAGCTTAGAAAAGCGCGGTGCAAAAGCCATCACCACGAGCTGCGGATTCTTAGTGCTGCTGCAAAAAGAGCTGCAGTCTGCCGTGCGCGTGCCCATGGTCACGTCCAGCTTATTGCAGCTACCTAATTTGCTGAAAGCACACCAGCGCGTAGGTGTGTTGACTATCAGTGCATCAGCCCTAGGTAAAGAGCATTTGCGCAGCGCAGGTGTGCCGCGCGAAAGGCTGCAAGACGTTGTCGTGCAAGGTGTGCCGTCCAGCACAGAGTTTGTGTTAAAAATCTTGGGCAACCAAACACAGATGGATTTAGCACAGGCCGAGTGTGATGTAGTTACCGCTGCAGTGGCCTTAAAGCAGCGCGCACCTGATGTGAGCACCGTCGTGCTGGAGTGCACCAATATGCCGCCTTACTTGGCTGCGATTGAGGCGGCTACCGGGCTTAAAGTGCTGTGCCTGTTGGACGATCAGCGCTTGGTCAAAGCCTTCTCGCCTATTCCACTGGCGCGTAGCGCGGCGATAAATTAAGCTGCGCCGGGCGCAGTAAGCGCAGCATAATTCACCGCAATGTCAGCTGCCAGCCGCGCATTATTGAGCACCAGCTGGATGTTGGCTGCCAAGCTGTCGCCGCCCGTGATCTCGCACACACGCGCCAATAAAAATGGCGTAGATTCTTTGCCTTGGATGTTTTGAGCTTTAGCCTCTTGCAAGGCCTGCGCAATGGCCGGGTCAATCACGCTGCGCGGCATGGCAAAGGCTTGCGGTACGGGGTTGGCAATGACCAAGCCGCCGCGCAGTTGCATAGCCCACTTGGCATGCATGACCTGGGCAATTTCGGCAGCGCTGTCTAAACGGTAGTCCACTGCATAATCGCTGTCGCGTGTAAAAAACGCAGGTAACGACGAAGTTTGGTAGCCCACCACGGGCACGCCGTGGGTTTCTAAGTATTCCAGCGTTAAGCGTAAGTCAAGAATCGATTTGGCACCGGCACACACTACCGCCACAGGCGTGGTGGCCAGCTCTTGCAAGTCGGCTGAAATATCAAAACTGTGCTCAGCACCTCGGTGCACTCCACCAATACCGCCAGTGGCAAACACGCGTATGCCCGCCATCGCTGCGATGATCATGGTGGACGCTACCGTGGTGGCCCCAGTCACTTTACTGGCGACGATAAACGGTATGTCTCTGCGGCTCACCTTCACCACGCTGCGGCCTGTTTTGCCTAAGTGCTCAATCTCTTCATGCGACAACCCAGCTTTTAAGCGCCCGTTGATGATGGCGATGGTCGCTGGCGTGGCACCATGCGCGCGCACTTGTGCTTCGACCTGTAAGGCAGTGGCCACGTTGTGTGGATACGGCATGCCGTGCGAGATGATGGTGGACTCTAGCGCCACTACGGGCTTGCCAGCAGCCAAGGCGACTGCAACGTCGGGGTGAATGTCTAAATAAGGCTGGGTCATGGTGTGGCGCTTTGTTGGGTAGTCGTTTGATCAGTCAATAGCTGGGTAGCAGCCGCTATTGATAAGCCCGGGTGGTTAGCAGCGGCACAGCCCACAGTCATCGCCGCGCAAGCTTGTGCAAAACGCGCGGCCTCAGCCAGCAGCATGTCGTGCAGCATGGCATGCATCCAACCTGCTAGTAGCGCATCGCCAGCGCCGTTTACGTTCACCACATCGCTAGGCATGGCATTTTGCCAGCCGTGACCATCAGTGGCATCGCTGTAGAACATACCTCGTGCGCCGAGGCTAATCAGAACTTGCTGCACGCCTTGGGCATGCAGCCATTGTGCGGTAGCCTGCACGTCAACATCGCTGCTGCAGGGCAACCCGCTCAGCGCTTGGGCTTCTAGTTGGTTAACTTTTAGCAGATACATGCCCTGCAAGTAGGGGCGTATGCGCTGGCATTTAGCGGTCGACACTGCATCCACAAATACTTTACTCCTTGTCTGCGTAATTAGCCAAGACAGTGCGTCGGCGTTTAAGTTGCAGTCTGCCACGATGGCGCGGGCTTGCGAAACTAACGGCATGTGCGCGCTTAAAAAATCTGGCGTGATGCTGTTGACAATATCCATGTCGTTCACCGCCACTGTCAAATCACCCTGATACCCATGCAGCGATAAATAAGTGCTGGTGTTGTGCTGCGCAAGCACCGCGCAAGCGTCTGTGTGCACACCCGCAGCGTGCGTGGCTTCTAACAAGCTACGTCCAAAGGCATCGTCGCCTACCGCGCTGATCAAATGGGTGGTGTGGCCCAAGCGGGCCAAGTTTTCAGCTACGTTGCGCGCTACGCCGCCCGGTGCACTACGAATGTGGCCAGGGTTAGAGTCGCCCATCACCCACTGCTTGTGTGCTGACCCAATAATGTCCATGTTAGCGCCACCCACTGCCAAGACATAGCTTGGCGCTTTGCTAGTTAATATGCTGCGTGGTAGGCTCATAGCCTGATTTTACAAGCCCGGTTTACTTGTCTACCCCCATCACCAGATCAGGCAAGATCGTCACGATTTGCGGGAAGATGGTGATCAAAACAATACACAGCACTAGGCAACCAAAAAACGGCAGCGCGGCTTTGGCAATCAGGTTGCTATCTTTGCCCGTCATATTTTGCAGCACAAACAAGTTAAAACCTACTGGCGGCGTGACCTCGGCAATTTCAACTAACAAAATAATAAATATGCCAAACCAGATCAAATCAAATCCGGCTTTTTGAACCATCGGCATCACCACCGCTGCGGTCAACACAATCATGCTGATGCCGTCTAGCGCAGTGCCCAAAATCAGGTACACCACCACCAAGCAGCCAATCAGCGCGTAGGGTGACAAGTTCATCGCGTTCACCCACTCAGCCAGCTCGCGCGGCACGCCCGTAAAAGCCATCGTCTTGGTTAAAAACGCAGCACCTGCCAAAATAAACATAATCATGCAGCTGGTACGGGTTGCGCCCATCAGGCCTTCCCAAAAATTGCTGAAAGTTAAGCTGCGGCCCCAGGCTGCAATAACCAGCGAACCCAGCACACCAAAGGCGGCGCATTCGGTAGCGGTGGCCCAGCCAGCTACCAACACCCACACGATGAACACAATCAGAAGTGTGCAAGGTATCAGCTGCCCGCTAAGTTTGATTTTTTGTATAAAGGTAGTGGGCGGGTCAGCCGCTGGTACTTGGTCAGGGTGGCGCAGGCTCCACCAAGCAATGTAGCCAGAGAACAGCAGCATCAGCAACGCACCGGGCAAGAAGCCCGCTAAAAATATACGAATGATCGATGCATCAGCTGCTACGGCATATACCACCATCGTGATGGACGGTGGGATCAAAATGCCCAAGGTGCCCGCAGTGGCCAGCGAGCCGATGGCCAGCTTTTCGTTGTAGCCGCGCTTGACTAATTCTGGCAAAGCTACTTTGGCAATCGTCGCGCAGGTGGCCGCAGACGAGCCTGACACCGAGCCAAACACACCGCAGCCCAAAATGGTGGTGTGCATTAATCGGCCTGGGATGCGGTTAAGCCAAGGGCGCAAGCCTTCAAACATTTCTTCGCTGAGCTTGGTGCGAAACAAAATCTCGCCCATCCAGATAAACAAGGGCAGAGCAGCCAACTCCCAGCTGGCATTGCTTTCCCAAAATGCGCTGAACAGGTTTTTACCCGGCTGTGTGGTGGTAAAAAATGCTTGGCCCACCCAACCAACTATCGCCAAGGTCATGGCTATCCACACACCGCCACCCAGAAGCAGCAGCATGATAAACAGCAGCAGCGCGCCAATGCTCAATACATCCATGGAAATAATCTCAAGTTAATTTTTGGGGAGGCTGACAAGCTCATTTTGGTGAGCTGCCATCAGGGTGGGTGACTACTTAGCGAATGCTATACATCAGCAGAAAAATCACCTTTGGCATGCCGCTCTTCTACGGCCACTTGGTAAGTTGGCTTGCCACCGCGCAGCACAATCCACAGCTCGTCTAGTACGGCCAATAATAGTAACCAGCAGCCAATGACAAAGGTGGCTTGCGGTATCCAGATAGGAATGACCACTAGGCCTGTAGCCATCTCTGCAAACTCATAGCTCTCATACGTGAAGGCGGTGGCCGAATAAGTTAGGTAAGAGACTGCTGTTGCAGCGATGCTCAAACACACTACATCCACCCAGCGGCGCGCGGGGGCAGAGAGCTTTTCTAGTACCAAGGTAACCCGAACAAAGTCGCCATGTTTGAACGAATGTGCCATGGCAAAAAAAGCCGCTGCAGCGCACAGCCACGCCACAATATCGTTGACGCCGCTGACTTTAAAATTAAGCTGCCTGCCTACGCCGCCCACAATCATCAGTACAAAAATAGCCAGCACGCAACAGGCGGCTACGGCTGCCGCTGTGTTAAACAAGCCGTCTAGTGTGCGGCGCATGACTTTAGGCATTTACTTAGCGCCGCGCTGTTTGTTGTAGTCGGCAATGATGGCTATGCCATCGCTGCCAGCGGCCTTTTGCCAGTCGCTCAGCATAATGCCGCCTACTTGCTGCATGTCAACCATTAGCTTGGGAGCGGGCTTGTGAATTTTCATGCCTTTGTCAGTAAGTAGTTTTTTGTACTCTTCATTTTTTACTTCGCTGACCTTCCAGCCGCGCACTTCGGCCTCGGCTGCAGCTTTGGTAACCGCCGCTTGCGTGGCAGGGTCTAGTGCGTTAAAAGCTTTTAAGTTCACAATTACGCCGTTTTTGGGTAACCAAGCTTGCGTGTCATACCAGTTTTTAATGTGCTCGTAGGTTTTGCTGTCGTAGCCGGTAGAGCCCGAGCTCATGTAGCTTTCTACTACGCCCGTAGCCAAGGCTTGGCTTAGTTCTGCGGCTTGAATTTGCACAGGCTGCGCACCAATCAGTTCTGCAATTTTGGCGGTAGCGGGGCTGTAAGCGCGCCATTTGATTCCGCGCAGGTCAGCTACCGAAGTAATTTCTTTTTTGCTGTAAATACCCTGCGGTGGCCATGGCACGCTGAACAGCATTTTCATGCCTTGGGCCGCCAGCAGCTTGTCCATAGGCGCTTTGGATGCGTCGTACAATTTTTTAGCATCACCATAGCCGGTGGCTAAAAACGGTACGCCGTCTAATGCGTAAATTGGGTTTTCGTTGGCAAAGTTAGCCAACAAAATTTCACCCAACTGCGCTTGGCCCCCTTGCACTGCGCGTTTAATTTCGGGCGCTTTGAACAGCGATGCATTGGCATGCACCGTGATCTTCAGTTTGCCAGCCGTAGCAGCGTCCACATCTTTAGAAAACTGGGATAAGTTTTCTGTGTGAAAGTTAGTCGCAGGGTAGGCTGCTGGCAAATCCCATTTGGTTTGGGCAAATGCGGTGCTGGCTGTGATGGCCAGCAGGCTAAGCACGGCTGTTTGAATAGTCTTCATGAATCAACTCCAATTAAAAGTTAAGCAACATAGCAACTTTAAAAGCTCAACGCTAA
Organism: Polaromonas sp.; assembly: GCA_043747295.1. Lineage (GTDB taxonomy): Bacteria > Pseudomonadota > Gammaproteobacteria > Burkholderiales > Burkholderiaceae_C > JAAFIP01. Next base: position 30,971 of record JAYTPK010000093.1, read on the forward strand.
TTTGAAGATGGTGTTTACCCTAATTGTTGATAAAATGTTGACAAATTGTCGTTAAAAAATAAAATAGCAGTATGAAAATTAAAACACCTGTCAAAAATCCTATCGTGTCGTCAGCCCATTTGGTGTCGCCGCAAAGTGCTGAGCTCAGTGAGTTTGAATTTGGCTTGATCGTGGCGGGCAATGCCTTTCACCGCTGGATAGTGCACTGTATGAGCGCTGCAGGGCTAAAGGATTTAACGCCGCTAGATGTGCTGGTGCTGCACCATGTAACACACCGCGCGCGAGACAAACGCTTGGCTGATATTTGCTTCATCATGAACGTGGAAGACACCCATTTGATCAACTATGCGCTGAAGAAATTGCAAAACCTTGGTGTGGTGCTGTCAAGTAAAAGCGGCAAAGATGTGACCTACGCTGCCACTGTAGAAGGCAAAAAATGCGTTGAAAATTACCGCGCTATACGTGAGCAATGCCTTATTAATGCACTAAAAGCGGACGATGCTTTGAACAACGACATTGGCGAACTAGCGCGTTTGCTGCGCGTGCTGTCAGGCGTGTATGACCAAGCTGCGCGTGCTGCAGCATCGATGTAGAAAAAAATTATGCAAAATAAATCTATGCTCAAACGTTGGCAATTTTGGATCGACCGTGGCGGTACGTTTACTGATGTGGTGGGCAAAAAGCCCGACGGCACTTTGGTGACTCACAAGCTGCTGAGCGAAAACCCCGAGCAATACAAAGACGCTGCCGTAGCGGGCATTCGCCATTTGCTAGGCTTAAAGTCTGGCGAGGCGGTAACGCCTGAATTAGTGGAATGCGTGAAGATGGGTACTACGGTGGCCACCAACGCGCTGCTTGAGCGTAAAGGCGAGCCTACGCTCTTGGTCATCACCCAAGGGTTTAGGGATGCGCTACGTATTGCCTATCAAAACAGGCCGCGTTTGTTTGACCGCCATATTGTGCTGCCCGAGCTGCTGTACAGCGCTGTGATCCAAGCGCAAGAGCGCATTGCCGCTGATGGAGAGGTGATCAAAAAGTTAGATGAGGCGCTATTAAAAACAGAGCTTATTGAGCAGTACTTGCTTGGGCTACGATCGGTTTCTATTGTTTTTTTGCACGGCTATCGTTATACCGAGCACGAGCTGACCGCTGAGCGTATTGCGCGTGAAGTAGGTTTCACGCAAATCAGCGTGAGCCACAAAATAAGCCCGATGATGAAGCTGGTAAGCCGTGGTGACACCACTGTGGTGGATGCTTATTTGTCACCCATTTTGCGCCGCTATGTTGACCAGGTGGCGGGCGATATGCCGGGTGTGAAGGTGTTTTTCATGCAGTCGTCCGGTGGTCTGACGGATGCCCATGCTTTCCAGGGTAAAGATGCTATTTTGAGCGGTCCGGCAGGCGGCATTGTGGGTATGGCACGGACAGCGCAGCTGGCTTTTGGTGATTCTTCGGCGCAACTGGCAGGGGTGAAGGTGATTGGCTTTGACATGGGCGGCACGTCTACCGATGTGAGCCATTTTGCAGGCGAGTTTGAACGCGAGTTTGAAACGCAAGTCGCTGGTGTGCGCATGCGCGCTCCGATGATGAGCATTCATACCGTGGCAGCGGGCGGCGGCTCGCTGCTGGAGTTTGACGGCGCACGCTTTCGCGTAGGCCCGCAAAGCGCGGGCGCCAACCCAGGCCCGGCCTGCTACCGGCGCGGCGGCAAGCTGGCCGTGACTGATGCCAACGTGATGCTGGGCAAAGTGCAGCCACGCTACTTTCCTAAAGTGTTTGGGCCTAACGCAGATGAAGCACTGAGCTACGAGGCCACGCTAGAAAAATTTAGCGCCATGGCTACCAAGGTAGGCCATAGCCAAGGCAAAGAAGTCAAAACCGAAGTGGTGGCCGAGGGCTTTATCAACATTGCCGTGCAGCAGATGGCCAATGCAATTAAAAAGATATCTGTGGCACGCGGTTACGACGTTACGCGCTATACGCTGCAGTGCTTTGGCGGGGCAGGTGGGCAGCACGCCTGCCTAGTGGCTGATGCGCTAGGCATGTCGCGCGTGTTGGTGCACCCGCTGGCAGGCGTGTTGAGCGCGTATGGCATGGGTCTGGCAGATCAAAACGTCATACGTGAACAGGCCGTCGAGGCGCGGTTGACTGAAAGCTCGCTGGTAGATGTGTGCAGCAAGCTAACTGCTTTGGCCCGTACTGCACGCGCTGAGCTAGAGCGCCAGCAAGTAGGCCAAGGCGCGGTGACAGTGCACCAGCGAGTACATGTCAAATACGAAGGCACCGACACGGCATTAATTGTGCCCTTGGGTGGCATCAGCAGTATAGAAGCCGCGTTTGAGCGCGCCTACCAGCAGCGCTTTGCCTTTTTAATGCAAGGCAAAGCCAAAGTGGTGGAGGCGGTGTCTGTAGAAGCCGTGATCAGCGGCGATGCACCCATCGAGCCGCGCCACGCCATGCATGCACCGCGCGCAGTGCCTGCGCGCGAGACCGTGCGCATGTATTCTGGTGGGCAGTGGCACGATGCGCACTTGGTCGTACGGGGCGACATGCGTGCAGGCGACTTAGTGCCAGGCCCGGCTATCATTGCCGAGAAAAACGCCACCACTGTGGTGGAGCCCGGCTGGGAGGCTAACCTGACGGCGCTAGACCATTTGGTACTAGAACGCAAAACCCAACGTGCCGTCACCTACGCCGTAGGTACCACTGCCGATCCTGTGTTGCTAGAGGTGTTTAACAACCTGTTTATGAACATTGCCGAGCAGATGGGCTTGCAATTACAAAACACGGCCTACTCGGTCAACATCAAAGAGCGCCTAGACTTTAGTTGCGCACTGTTTGACACGCAGGGCAACTTGATTGCCAATGCACCGCACATGCCTGTGCACCTTGGGTCAATGGGCGAAAGCATCAAAACCGTGATCCGCGAAAACGCTGCCACTATGCAGCCAGGCAATGTGTATGCGCTGAACGACCCATACCATGGCGGCACGCACTTGCCCGACGTGACGGTCATCACCCCTGTGTACTTGGGCGACAAACCCGTGTTTTACGTAGGCTCACGCGGCCACCAGGCGGACATTGGCGGTACTACGCCAGGTTCGATGCCACCGTTTTCTACCCGCATTGAAGAAGAGGGCGTGCAGATCAACAATTTCTTGCTGGTAGAACGCGGCGTGCTGCGCGAGGCCCAGATGATTGCGCTGCTAGAAAGCGGACAATACCCCAGCCGCAACCCCTACCAAAACATGGCCGACCTGAAGGCGCAAATTGCCGCCAACGAAAAAGGCGTGCAAGAGCTGCGCAAAATGGTCGACACGTTTAGTTTGGATGTCGTGCAAGCGTATATGCGCCACGTGCAAGACAACGCTGAAGAATCTGTACGTCGCGTGATCACCAAACTAAAAGACGGCCAATTTACTTTGCCGCTAGACAACGGCGCGCAAATCAAAGTAGCTATCCGCGTGAACGCAGCGCAGCGCACCGCAGAGATCGACTTTACAGGCACCTCGCCGCAACTGAGCAATAACTTTAACGCGCCCACAGCAGTGTGCATGGCCGCGGTGCTGTATGTATTCCGTACTTTGGTAGATGACGATATTCCGCTTAACGCAGGCTGTCTTAAACCGCTCAAGGTCATCATCCCTGCTGGCAGTATGCTCAACCCCAACCCGCCCGCGTCGGTGGTGGCAGGCAATGTGGAGACATCTACCTGCATTACTAATTGTTTATACGGCGCACTGGGCGTGATGGCTGGTGGGCAGCCCACGATGAATAACTTTACCTTCGGTAACGCCACCTACCAGTACTACGAAACGATCTCAGGCGGCAGTGGTGCGGGCGGTGTGCTGGACGCACACGGCAAAGTGGTGAGTGGTTTTAACGGCACGTCCGTAGTGCAAGCGCATATGACTAACTCGCGTATGACCGACCCTGAAGTGTTGGAGTTTAGATTTCCGGTGCGGCTAGAAAGTTATTCCATCCGCCAAGGCTCGGGCGGTGCTGGCCAGTTTACGGGCGGCAACGGCGGTGTGCGCCGCGTGAAGTTTTTGCAAGCGATGACTGCCAGCATATTAAGCAATGGCCGTGTGCACCCTGCGTTTGGCATGGCTGGCGGCGCGTCTGGACTGCCGGGTGTCAACCGAGTTGTGCGCGTTGATGGCTCTGTAGAAGAGCTAAAACATATTGGCCAAGTGCTGATGCAGCCGGGGGATGTGTTTGAAATCCATACCCCAGGTGGCGGTGGCTTTGGGGCGGCTGGCTAAACGAAAACGGTTATGAGATGCGTATGCTATAAAATTTATAGCTTCTTGAGCAATAAATACTTGGACTACAGGCCTTTTTGATAGTCAAACTGTGCTGTTACAAGCTCTGCAGGCGCTCCAGAGCCTTTAACAAGGTCTCGTCTTTTTTAGCAAAGCAAAACCGCACCACCCGCTGGTCGAAGCCGTTGCCATAAAAGGCTGATAGCGGTATGGCGGCTACGCCTATTTCAGTGGTCAGCCATTTGCAAAAGTCGGCTTCGTTCAAGTCGGTTACCGCGCTGATGTCTACGCACTGAAAGTAGCTGCCCTGCGTGTGCAATGGTTTAAGGCGAGTTTTACGAACGCCGTCTAAAAACAAATCGCGCTTGCGTTGATAAAACGCAGGCAGATTTAGGTAGGGCGCAGGGTCGGCCATGTAGTTGGCCAGCGCGTGTTGCATGGGGGTGTTGACGGTGAACACGTTGAACTGGTGCACTTTGCGAAACTCGGCCGTCAGCGCAGCAGGGGCCGCCACAGTGCCCACCTTCCAGCCCGTCACATGGTAGGTTTTGCCAAAGCTGCTGACCACAAACGCGCGGGCGGCCAGGCCTGCAAAGCGTGCGGCGCTTTCGTGTTGCTGGCCGTCAAACACCATGTGCTCATACACCTCGTCGCTGATCAGCAGCACGTTGGTGGGGGCCAAAATCTCTTGCAGGCGCAGCATTTCGGCGCGCGTCCACACGGTGGCACTGGGGTTATGCGGGCTATTGATCAACATAGCTCGGGTTTTGCTGTTGATGGCGGCGCTGATTTTGTCAAAGTCAGGCCTAAACGTGCCGGGCGTGAGCGGCACGCGCACCACATTGCCGCCTGCCAGCTCGATGTTGGGCACATAGCTGTCGTAGCAGGGCTCTAGCACCACCACTTCGTCGCCGGGGTGCACTACGGCCAAGATGATGGTGATGATGGCTTGCGTGGCACCTGCGGTGATGGTGACCTCGGTGTTAGCGTCATACGCCTTGCCGTGCAGGGTTTGCATTTTGGCAGCTACGGCTTGGCGCAGTGCAGGTATGCCGGGCATAGGCGGGTATTGGTTTAAGCCGCTGGTCATGGCCTGAGTGACAGCGCCTACCAAAGCGGGGTCACATTCAAAATCTGGAAAGCCTTGGCCTAGGTTGACCGCATTTTTTTCAGTGGCCAGTGCCGACATGACGGTAAAAATAGTGGTGCCGACGGCGGGCAGTTTGCTGCGCAGAGCGGGGGTGCGTTCTAGTGTGCTTGTCGACATAGTGCTAACTTTATGAATGGTTTTGCATGTTGTGATTATTCATCATCGCCACGCCCGCTCATGGCCTTGTCAATTACCTTGCGGGTCAAACGGTTAGCTAGCAGCTCAGCAAAAGTGTAGACAAAATTGCGCAAATACGCGCTGCGCTTAAAAGCGATACGCGCTACGTTGGTGCCAAACAAATGGCCCACGGGTTTGATCACCAAGTCATTAGCTGGGTCGCCATTCACGGCCATCTCTGCCACTATGCCAATGCCCAGCCCGGTGCGCACATAGGTTTTGATCACATCCGAATCAATGGCCTCTAGCGCTATGCGCGGAGAGAGTTTTTTGGCCGCAAACGCAGCGTCAATCTTGGTGCGGCCTGTAAACGATGGGTGATAAGTGATGATGGGCTCACAGGCCAAATCCTCCAGCGTTAGCTGCGTAACCTGTGCTAGCTTGTGGTCAGCAGGCACCACCACGACGTGATGCCACTCGTAGCAGGGCAGGGTGACCAGCTCAGCGTAGTCCACCAGCGACTCAGTGGCTATGCCCACCTCTGCCACTTCGTCGATCAGCATTTTGGCCACTTGGGCAGGCGTGCCTTGGTGCAGGCTGACGTTTACTTTAGGAAAAGCATCGCGTAGCTTTGCAATAGGCTGCGGCAGCACATAACGCGCCTGTGTGTGGGTGGTGGCAATGCTGAGCGTGCCGCTGTCTTGCAGGCTAAATTGTTCGCCAATTTTTTTCAAGTTACCCACCTCGCGCATGATCACCTCTATGCTGCGCAGCACGTGGGTGCCCGGCTCGGTAATGCGCTTAAGCCGTTTGCCGTGGCGTGCAAAAATCTCAACACCCAGTTCTTCTTCTAGCTCAATGATGGCTTTGGAAACGCCCGGCTGCGAGGTGTGCAGCGCCTTGGCCGCCTCAGTCAAATTAAGGTTACGCCGCGCGGCTTCTTGGACAAATCTAAATTGATGCAGGTTCATATTCTAAAAAGCAGCTAAAAACTGGGTTTATTATGCCCTTAAGTCAAAGCCATATTCGCCAACAACGCCGTCACCCGAGAGTCTTCGCCAATCGGTGCCACCACCTCAAAATGCACGGCTGGATAAGATGAGCGCAGCGCAATAACCAGCTCTGGTAAATCTTCACGCGCATGTTTGCCCATACCTAAAAACATCGGCACGATACGCACATTTAAGGTGCCTTTTATGTCTGTAGTCCAAGTATTCATTGAACATTCAGCTATGATATCTGCAGCAACAGTAGGCAAATCAGGCGCGCACAGCTCTAGGTAAGCGCAGCGCACCGGCAGTTGCGGGTGCTGGGCGGCAATGGTGGTGGCCACGGCTTCTAGTGGGGCGCGCCACAGCGGGTCGCGCGAGCCGTGGGCAAACAAAATAATGGCGTGAGGTGATGACATAAAAAATGGGTACTAACGTCTCAATACGAGCCAACTGAAGGCCCCCAGCGAGACCAATGAATATAACAATCCCGGCGTGGCCGCCGTGATCCAGGGTGACCAATTATTTAAGTTGCCTGCATAGCCAAACACGTTATTGAGCAAAAAGAAGCTGATACCAATCATCACGCCCATAAAAACGTAGCCGCTGATGGAGCCAGAGCGAAAGTGCAAATAGGCAAAAGGCAAGGCCAATACCACCATGACCAAACAGCTCAAAGGGTAGAAGACTTTGCGCCAAAACTCGATCTCGTAACGCTGGGACGACTGACCGTTAGCGTCCAAGTGGCGCATGTATTGAAACAAGTCGATGGTTGCCATACGTTCGGGTTTAAGTAGGGCCACAGAGACCATTTCTGCGTTCAGTCCGGTGGGCCAACGGTAGTTGGTGTTCACCACAGTTTGCTGCACTTTGCCGCTAGCGTTACCCGGCTGTGCCGCGTCTGTGCCAATCACGAAATCTGTGCGTTTAACACCGTTCAAAGTCCATGATCCGTCGTCTGCAAAATCACCACTTTGGGCTTGCAATGTGGACACTAACAGACCTGAAGAATTGAATTCAAATAGCTTGATGTTTTGCATGCCGCCCGTGTTGGTCAGCTGGCCTACATTGACCGCAAAACTAGAAAATTGTTGCCGTTCTTTAAGCCAAGCGCCTGTGTAGCCCAGTGAGATATTGCCGATATAGCGCGACCGTAGCAGCTGTGCAGCGCGTGCAGACACTGGCGCTAAATAATCACCTATAGCAAAGGTCGCCAGGGTAAACACGATGCCCAGCACCATCAGAGTGCGCAGCGCACGCCAAGGCCCCATACCGCTGGTGCGCAAAATCGTAAACTCTGAGCTTTGCGCAAACCGAGCCATCACAATGATGGAGCCGATCAGCACGGCGATGGGCAAAATTTCATACAAGCGCGATGGCATCCACAGCAGCACATACAAAAATGCGTGCGATATGCGGTATGGCTTTTTGGGGTCTGCGCCTTGGCCTACGCTGTTAAGTTGGTCGACCAAATCGAAGAAAGAAAACAGCGCTAAAAATGCCAGCGCCACGAATGCTACGGTGACGAGCATTTCGCGGTGAATGAGGCGACGTAGAGTTTTCATGGGGTGTACAAATGCTAAGTAAGAATGCCGCAGTCGATGAGAGCTCTATTTGCTGCGCGCAGGTATCAAATGGCGCAGGCTCCACTGCTTATGCCGGGCCATCAACCACAGGCTGGTAAACAAGAACACTCCCCCATGCAGTCCGATCATCCAAGGCAAAAACTTTACGCGCCCTGTGCCTACCCAGCCATAGCCGATATTGAGCAAGTTGTAATAGACCACAAATGCCAGTAATGCAAACGCCAAACTATAGCCACGGCCTGCGCGCGGATTGGTGGCCGACACCACCAGCGCGAGCAGCACCAAATTGACCGCAGCCAGCACCAACCCCAAGCGCCAGCCTAATTCGGCTTGGTAGGTGGGCTTAGGCTCACGTATTAGCACGATGCTGCGCAGCGCCTTAGGCTCGGTGGTCTCTTCTGATGAAATCTTGGCTTTGCCGACCTGGGTTCCATATTCGGCAAATTCGCTAAGTTTTAAGCCAGGTTGGCCAGTGGTTTGTTCTAACTGTTGGCCGTTGCTTAGAATTAAAAATTGGTTCTCACCAACCATTTCAGTGCGGCCATTGCGCGCAGATGTCACCACGTCCTTGCCGCCTTCGGTAGACGACATAAAAATATTACGGCCTGATTTAGGGGTGCTGGCATTGGGCTCGTCTAGGCCCTCTGGGGTGGCAGCTGGCAATGGTGCCTGTGCTTTGCTGGCTTGCACCTCGTCACGCTCAATAAAAAATACCCTTGTACCGCTGGCATTTTCTTGAAACTGGCCGGGTGCAACGCGATCTATGTCACCACGAGTTTGGTACAAACCGCGCAACTGTTGCGCTTGCTGGTTGCTCCAAGGCCATACAAACAGGGCTAGCAAAATAATGGTGACTAAAATCGGCAAAGAAAACCGCAATACCGGCCAGGCAAAGCTGGCCAAGCCACGGCCACTGCTAAACCAAATAGCCATCTCAGAATCGCGGTACATGCGCCCCATTGTGCTGGTTACAGCGATAAACAGGCTCAAGGTCAAAATCGTAGACAAATGGCCCAGCACGGCATAACCCAAAAGCATCAGCACATCTTGCGGGTTCACATTGCCGCCAGCAGCTAAGCCTAATGTACGGATCAGCAGCATACTCATCACCACAGTGATCAGTACGACCAAAGTAGCGCCAAAAGTGCGAGATAGCTCTTTGCGGAGGGAAGAATCGAATAACATTGCGCGCTGGTAACCGGTTTAGCCTGAAGTATGCTGTAGACCCATCGAGACCCTCTATTATGAACTTTGAACTTAAGACCCTATCTTTAGCCCAAGCCGCCGCAACTCCGGCCGCTTTGTTGATTGTGCTGGTAGACAAAGCTGGTGCTGCCAAAACCAAAGCCGCCGACGGCGCTGTGGCGGCATTCATAGCCCAAGCGCGCGCTGCAGGCGACATGGACGGCGCGGCAGGCAAGCTGCTGCCAACCTACAGCCTAGTAGGAGTGAAAGCCATTAAAACCACGCTTGCAGGGGTAGGTGACGGCAGTGCCCGTGAGGTGCACAAAGCAGTGGCTGCTGCGGTAGCAGGTTTTAAACCTGCCAGCTCAGACAAAACGCCCAAAATTATCGTCTGCTTGTCGGCACTAGCGCATTTAGACAGCGCGCCGCTGCAAGCGGCTGTTAACGCGGCGGTACAGGCCGTGGCGCAAGCCAGCTATGTGTACAGCACCAGCAAAAGTAAACCTATTCAACGGCGCGTAGCATTCGTTACGTTAGGTCTACCTGCAGGTCTTAGTGCAGGTGCCAACGCCAGCATGCAAGGGGCTTTTGACCAAGCGCAGGCCTGCGTACAGGGTGTTGAATTTGCTAAAGAATGGGCCAACCGCCCCGGCAACTACGCCACGCCCACGATGCTGGGCGATGCAGCCAAAAGCCTCGCTAAAACCCACAAAGTGTTGCAATGTGAAGTGTTGGGCCCCAAAGAAGTTGCCAAACTGGGCATGGGCTCATTTATGGCTGTATCCCAAGGCTCGTCTGAGCCGCTGCGCTTTATTGTGCTGCGCTACAACGGCGCGTTGAAAACACAGGCACCTGTGGTGCTGGTAGGCAAGGGCATAACCTTTGACACAGGCGGTATCTCCATCAAACCTGCCTCAGAGATGGACGAAATGAAGTTTGACATGGGTGGCGCTGCCAGCGTGCTGGGCGTATTTAAGGCGCTGGCTCTGGCAAAACCCAAGATCAACGTAGTCGGCCTGATCCCCAGCTGCGAAAACATGCCTGATGGCCGCGCTATCAAACCTGGCGATGTGGTGACCAGCATGAGCGGCCAAACGATTGAGATTTTGAACACAGATGCTGAGGGGCGTTTGATTTTGTGCGACGCGCTGACCTACGCCGAACGCTTTAAACCGGCCAGCGTGATCGACATTGCCACCCTCACAGGTGCTTGCGTCATTGCGCTAGGCCATATTCGCAGCGGTTTGTTTACCAGCGACGATGCACTAGCCGCTGGCTTGCAGCAAGCCGGAGACGCGGCGCTAGACCCGTGCTGGCGCATGCCACTGGACGACGAGTACGCAGAAGGTCTGAAAAGCAACTTTGCCGACGTAGCCAACGTGGCCGGGCGCGCTGGTGGTTCAATCACTGCAGCTAAATTTTTGCAGCGCTTTGCCAAAGCCTACCCCTGGGCGCATTTAGACATAGCGGGTACAGCCTGGAAAAGCGGGGCCGCCAAAGGATCGACAGGTCGCCCCGTGCCTTTACTGTTCAATTACCTATTAAATCAGGCCGCAGTCCAAGTATCTACTACCCAGACTGCTACGAAAAAAGTAGCGAAATCGCCCCCAAACCGCGTGCGTTAATTTTTACCGTCAAATGACCCAACTGGCCTTTCATTTCAACGCCCCTAGCAAGGTAGCCTATACGTGCAAACTGCTGCGTAAAGCCACATCGACTGGGGCACGAGTGGCTGTGTTGGCACCTACCGCCATGTTGGGCAGGCTAGACCAAGAGCTGTGGACTTTTAGCCCCTTGGATTTTGTAGCCCATGTGTGCGCGCCGTGCAGCCCGCAGGCCATGGCCCACAGCCCCGTGCTGCTGTGCGACGATGCCGCCCAAGCGCAGGGCTACAGCGTGCTGGTGAACTTAAGCGATGCGCTGCCCGTTGACATAGCGCGTTTTGAGCGAGTCATTGAAGTCGTCACCGCAGACGCTACCGACCGCAGCGGAGCACGCGAGCGTTGGAAGCAGTATGTTGCCCAAGGTTACGACATTACACGCCATGACCTGCAGTTAGCCAGTTAAAGTCAAATACACGGTCAAATGTTTTTGCCCCACTACAGTGCACCATTTATGCTCACGACACCTCCCAAATTTGTGCCTACTTTGACCGAGGTGGTGGCACCTACCGTACACACAGAAGTGCACTCAGATGTGCACACAGACTTCCAAAAAACCGATCCAAATCAGCCCTGGTTGGCACCTGTTAATGCGCTCACCCCCATGGCCCACGATCAGCCTACGCGCTTGGATGATGCTGCTATGTCGCGGATTGAGCAGCGCGTGCTACAAAATGTGACTGATCGGGTGATGCACCTTTTGGACGCTACGCTGGAAAAACAGGTGCGAGAAGCAGTGGCCAGCGTTGCGCTAGCCCATGCCCATGCGATAGCGCAAGATATTTTGCCTACTATTGAAACTGTAGTTACCAACACACTGGAGACTGCGCTGCGCGAAGCATTAGCCAAAGAACTGGGCAATGAATCTGGCTACAGATAGGGGTGGGCTGCAAGGTTGATCGTGAAAACCCCTAGAAATCTTGCGTCATCCATTACAAGTTGGCGCGCGTTTTGCAGTATCGTACAGGGCGTTGGGTAAATTTAATACTCTCAACTAATCTGGCGACTTTGTTTATCTTATCCTTTAGGGGTGTTTACATGAAATTGAAACTGACAGTTCTAGCCGCATTGGCTACCGTGGCAGGCGTAGCTTCTGCGCAAGACATGGCCGTTGTAAAAATCGGTCACGTTGCACCTATCTCTGGCTCACAAGCAGCCTACGGTAAGGACAACGAAAACGGTGCCCGCATGGCCATCGAAGACCTCAACACGCAAAACATCGTGATTGGTGGCAAAAAGATTAAATTTGAATTGGTGGCTGAAGACGACGCTGCTGATCCAAAGCAAGGCGCTGCTGCAGCCCAAAAGCTGTGCGATGCCAAGGTCAATGGCGTAGCTGGTCACCTGAACTCTGGTACCACCATTCCAGCGTCCAAGATCTACAACGAGTGCGGTATTCCTCACATCACCCCATCAGCTACCAACCCTAACTTGACCAAGCCTGGTTACAAAACCACCTTCCGTCTGCTAGCTAACGACAACGCTCTAGGCGCTGGATTGGCTTTCTACGCAGCTGATGGCTTGAAACTCAAGACCGTGGCCGTGATCGACGACCGTACTGCCTACGGCCAAGGCGTAGCTGAAGTGTTCAAGGCTACCGCAAAAGCCAAGGGCATGACCGTTGTGGACGAGCAGTTCACCAACGACAAAGCCGTTGACTTCATGGCCATCTTGACCGCAGTCAAGGCCAAGAACCCAGACGCAATCTTCTACGGCGGCATGGACCCACAAGCTGGCCCAATGTTGCGCCAGATGGAACAACTTGGTTTGACCAAGCAAAAGTTCTTCGGCGGTGATGGCATCTGTACCAACGACCTGATCAAGCAATCTGCTGGCGCTAAAACGCTAGAGAACGTGATCTGCGCTGAAGGCGGCTCATCTTTAGCCAAAATGCCTAGCGGCGACGCATGGATGAAGCGCTACGAAGCCAAGTACCCCAAGCAGTTCCAAGTCTACAGCCCATACGTGTATGACGCTGTGTTCGTCCTAGTTGACGCTATGAAGCGTGCTAACAGCACCGATCCAAAAGTCTACACTGCTGAAATTGGCAAAACCAACTTCAAAGGCGTGACCACCAACGTTCAGTTTGAGTCAAACGGCGAACTGAAGAACCCACAAATGACCCTGTACAAATACCAGGGCGACAAGAAGATTGCTTTGAACTAATCAGTTCTCAGCTTCTCTTGAAAAGCCACCTTCGGGTGGCTTTTTTATTGCGTGGTGTCCTCGATCATTGCCGCTAACTTCGCGTCCCCGTACAAAGAACCTGTATAAACACTAAAACAGCACAATTTACCAACCAAATACGCCAATAGTCCAAGCATTCATTGCTCAGACAGCTATGTTTTTAATAGCGTACAGTGTGCCGCGTTGGCAAATTACTTAGCCGTAAAAGGCGCACCAGTCAGCTTGGTGCCCGCTTTGATGCCTTTTTTGACAAACCAGCCCTTGTTCATCTCCAGCACATAACGCACTGGCTTGGCAGAGCAGTGTGGCTCTAGTGTTTGAGGCTTCATGTCTTCCAGGTTGACGATGGTGCCGTCTTCGTCCACAAATGCTGCTGTCAGTGGAAGTAGGGTGTTTTTCATCCAAAAACACTGCTTGGACGGAGCTTCAAATACAAACAGCATGCCTTCATGCGCAGGCATGTCTTTGCGCCACATCAGGCCGATTTGGCGCTGCTCGGGGGTTAGTGCTACCTGCGCGTCGATTCGGTGCATACCAGCTTGCAAATCTGTGCGCTGCAGTGCCATTTGTGGGGCGTCTTGGGCTGTAGCTAGGGTGGACAGCACTACCAGTGCTAGGCAGCCCGCGCGCTGAGTTAACGCCACTATGCTGGAGCGGCGGGACGGTGCAGTATGAGACGCAAAAGAAAGAGTTTTCATAAGGCCACAGTCTACTGGTTTAGTGCGCTGGCGGGTGTGATGCTGCGCAAGACTTTGAAAGCGCCATAAAAAATGCCCGCCAAAGCGAACTTTGGGCGGGCATTTTTCGCTTTTGCAAGCGCGGCTAATTACTTAGCAGCGGCTGGCTTAGCAGAAGCCTTCTTGGCTTTACGAGCGGCTTTTTTAGCGGCTTTCTTTTCTGCTTTAGCAGCAGCTGGCTTGGCTTGAGCAGCGGCAGCTGGCTTAGCGGCTTCAGCAGCCATTGGCTTTGCAGCAGCAGCTGGAGCAGCAGCGGCTGGAGCAGCAGCTGGAGCAGCAGCAGCTGGAGCAGCAGCAGCGGCAGGAGCAGCAGCTGGCTTAGCAGCAGCGGCAGGAGCAGCAGCTTGTGCAAATGCACCAGCAGCGAATAGACCAGCAACCAAAGCGGCGAGTAATTTGTTCATTTTGAATTTCCTTGAAGATAACGTTATTTCGAAAAACCATCCAAAAACGGGCGGTACTGCATCAACGAGGCGCGTTTTCAATTGGTTGACAGGCAGGATGTAAATATTTTTCACGATAGAATTAAGGGTTGCACTCTAAAGTGTGGTGGTCAGGCTTTGAATGCAGAGCAGCTTATCACTGCGCCTTGGGTAACACCCAAGTCCTTTTACCCATCCCGGAGCCTAAATATCATGTACCAGCACATTAAAGTGCCTGCCGCTGGCAGCAAAATCGTCGTCAACAAAGACATGTCGCTGACAGTGCCTGACGAGCCGATCATTCCGTTTATCGAAGGTGATGGCACCGGCATGGACATCACCCCTGTGATGCTGAAAGTGGTAGATGCCGCAGTGGCCAAAGCCTACGGCGGCAAGAAAAAAATCCATTGGATGGAGGTCTACGCTGGCGAAAAATCGACCAAAGTGTATGGCCCTGATGTATGGTTGCCTGCTGAAACCCTGTCTGCCCTGCGCGACTACGTGGTGTCCATCAAAGGCCCGTTGACTACCCCTGTAGGCGGCGGTATCCGTAGCTTAAACGTAGCGCTGCGCCAAGAGCTAGATTTGTATGTCTGCCTGCGCCCCGTGCAGTACTTCAAGGGCGTGCCATCGCCTGTGAAAGAGCCAGAAAAAACCCACATGGTGATCTTCCGTGAAAACAGCGAAGACATTTACGCAGGTATTGAATACGAAGCCCAAAGCGACAAAGCTAAAAAGCTCATCAAGTTCTTGCAAGATGAGCTGGGCGTGACCAAAATCCGCTTCCCAAATACCTCAGGTATTGGTATTAAGCCAGTGTCCATCGAAGGTACCGAGCGTTTGGTGCGCAAGGCTATCCAGTACGCTATCGACAACGACAAGCCGTCTGTGACCATAGTGCACAAAGGCAACATCATGAAATACACCGAAGGGGGCTTTCGTGACTGGGCTTACGCATTGGCACAAAAAGAATTCGGCGCGCAACTGATTGATGGCGGTCCGTGGTGCAAGTTTAAAAACCCGAAAACTGGCAAAGAAATCATCGTCAAAGACAGTATTGCCGATGCATTCTTGCAGCAAATTTTGTTGCGCCCCGCTGAATACAGCGTGATTGCGACACTGAACCTCAACGGCGACTACATTTCTGATGCTCTGGCCGCGCAAGTCGGTGGTATTGGTATTGCGCCTGGTGCTAACTTGTCTGACTCGATAGCCTGTTTTGAAGCTACCCACGGCACTGCGCCTAAATACGCTGGTAAAGACTATGTCAACCCAGGTTCTGAAATCCTCTCAGCCGAGATGATGCTGCGCCACATGGGTTGGCTAGAGGCTGCTGATTTGATCATCAGCTCGATGGAAAAATCGATTGCATCGAAGAAGGTTACCTACGACTTTGCCCGCTTGATGGAGGGCGCGACCCAAGTGTCGTGCTCGGGCTTTGGGCAGGTCATGATCGACAATATGTAAGATCAAACCCCCGTTTTAGCTTAGACAAAACGGGGTTTGTACACGTGAAAGCGGGGCCAAGGCCCCGTTTTTTTATGTGCAAATAATCGTTTTATTTGTTAAATGCATATTGATGATCAAACTAATGGGTCATTTGCGATGCATCAAACTGGGGTGTGCGCACACGCGACTCTCGCTTGCGCGCGGTGTCTGCATCTGCAGGGGGCAGCACTAAGGTAACTTCAGAACAGATATTTTGGGCGTTCAGGCCCTTGGGGCCTTCCACCAGATCAAAGGTCACCCGCGAGCCCTGTTGCAAGGTCTTATAGCCGTCTGTAGCGATAGAGGAAAAATGGATAAAAATGTCACTATTGCCGCTGTCTGGCGTGATGAAACCAAAACCTTTTGCGTCGTTAAACCATTTGACAATACCTGCTGCCATGCTGATCTCCATTGGGAATCTATTTGATTTTTAGTTTGGGTTAAATTGACAGCAAAGTCAACAATGCGACTCACCAAAAACAGGCCTGTTTTGTCCAAGCATTTGACTAAGACAAATTAGTTCACGGCCTAGACGAAAACTGCTAAAAGATCAACTTTTAGCTTGAATTAGAGTCAATTAGCGCTATGTAGAGAATAGGTAGACTATGCCCCGCAAAAGCGCAGCCTAAGCGACAAGCGCCTAAAATACTGAGCAGAGATAAGCAGCAGGCTAATAACTGCGATAAAAATCATTGGATAGATAAATTGGCAACCAAAGTACCTCCACCCGCACCGCCATCGGCACCCCGTACCCAGCCTGTCCGCGAGGACGATGGCGGCTCGGTGGTGATGGAGCGGCGCACTGAGAAAGTCAAACCGCCCCAAATGCACCAAGTGGTGCTATTGAACGACGACTACACGCCGATGGAGTTTGTGGTGATGGTGATTCAAGAGTTTTTTAACAAAGACCGTGAAACCGCGACCCAAATCATGCTGAAAATCCATTTAGACGGCAAAGGCGTGTGCGGCGTATTCAGTAAAGATGTAGCGGCCACTAAAGTAGACCAAGTCACAGAAGCTGCAAAAAAATCAGGACACCCCTTGCAATGTGTCAGCGAGCCCGTAAATTAGCATGGCGAAATACTGAACATTTACCCCTGCACCATATCCAACAGAGCACATCTGGTCTACCATGTAGGCAAGAGCGCTAGATCAGCAAAAAGGACACACCATGATCGCCCAAGAACTTGAAGTCAGCCTGCATATGGCCTTCGTCGAGGCGCGTCAGCAGCGCCACGAATTTATCACCGTGGAGCACTTGCTGCTGGCGCTGCTAGACAACCCCAGTGCCGCTGAGGTACTGCGCGCTTGCTCGGCCAATATTGATGACCTGCGTAAGTCGCTGGCCAACTTTATCAAAGACAACACCCCACAAGTGGCGGGCACTGATGAGGTGGACACCCAGCCCACGCTAGGCTTTCAGCGCGTTATTCAGCGCGCCATCATGCATGTGCAAAGCACCGGCAATGGCAAAAAAGAAGTGACCGGCGCGAACGTGCTGGTAGCTATTTTTGGCGAAAAAGACTCGCACGCTGTGTACTATCTACACCAGCAGGGCGTAACCCGCCTAGACGTGGTCAACTTTATTGCCCACGGTATCAAAAAATCTGACCCACCCGAGCCAGCTAAAGCGGGCGATGGCGGCGAACAGCAAGAAGAAGGCGCAACCAGCGAGAAGAGCGAAAAATCCTCGCCCTTAGAGCAATACACCGTTAACTTGAACCAGCTGGCCAAAGACGGCAAGATTGATCCGCTGATTGGCCGCGAATATGAAGTCGAGCGCGTGATCCAAATTTTATGCCGCCGCCGCAAAAACAATCCACTGTTGGTTGGCGAAGCAGGCGTGGGCAAAACCGCGATTGCAGAGGGCTTGGCCTGGCGCATCACGCAAAAAGACGTACCTGAGATTTTGGCCGAGGCCATTGTGTATTCTCTAGATATGGGCGCACTGCTGGCCGGAACCAAATATCGTGGTGACTTTGAGCAGCGCCTAAAAGGTGTGCTCAAGTCGCTTAAAGACAAACCCAACGGTATCTTGTTTATCGACGAAATTCACACTTTGATTGGCGCAGGCGCTGCATCTGGCGGTACGTTAGATGCCTCTAATTTGCTCAAGCCTGCGTTGTCTAACGGTCAACTTAAGTGTATTGGTGCTACCACCTTTACCGAGTACCGCAGCATTTTTGAAAAAGACGCAGCCCTGGCGCGCCGCTTCCAAAAGGTGGACGTGGTAGAGCCTACGGTAGAGCAAACAGTGGACATTCTCAAAGGCCTAAAGAGCCGTTTTGAAGAGCACCACAGCGTGAAGTACGCGCTAAGCGCACTGCAAGCTGCTGCTGAGCTAAGCGCCAAATACATCAACGACCGCCAACTGCCCGACAAGGCAATTGATGTGATCGACGAGGCCGGTGCAGCCCAACGCATCTTGCCAGCCAGCAAGCGTAAAAAGACCATCAGCAAAACCGAGGTGGAAGAAATTGTGGCCAAGATTGCCCGCATTCCACCCGCTAGCGTGAGCAACGACGACCGTAGCAAGCTGCGCAACATCGAGCGCGATTTGAAGAACGTGGTGTTTGGCCAAGACCCGGCGCTCGAAGCTTTGGCCGCTGCCGTGAAAATGGCGCGCAGTGGCTTGGGCCGTGGCGACAAGCCGATTGGCAGCTTCTTGTTTTCAGGCCCCACGGGCGTGGGCAAGACCGAGGCGGCCAAGCAGTTGGCTAACATCATGGGCATCGATTTGATTCGCTTTGACATGAGCGAGTACATGGAGCGTCATGCGGTTAGCCGCTTGATCGGCGCGCCACCGGGCTACGTAGGCTTTGACCAAGGTGGTTTGCTGACCGAGGCGATCAGCAAAAAACCGCACGCTGTGCTGCTGTTCGATGAGATTGAAAAAGCCCACCCGGACATCTTTAACGTGCTGCTGCAGGTGATGGACCACGGCACGCTCACAGACAACAACGGCCGTAAGGCTGATTTTAGAAACGTCATCATCATCATGACCACCAATGCTGGTGCTGAGACGATGAACAAGTCCACCATTGGCTTTACCAACACCCGCCAAGCGGGCGACGAGATGGCTGACATCAAGCGCTTGTTCACGCCAGAGTTTCGAAATCGCTTAGACGCGATGGTGAGCTTTAAGGCGCTGAACGAGGACGTGATCTTGCGCGTGGTCGACAAGTTCTTGCTGCAGCTAGAAACCCAGCTGGACCAGAAGAAAGTGGATGCTACGTTTACCGACAAGCTGCGCAAGCACTTGGCTAAAACTGGCTTTGACCCGCTGATGGGCGCGCGCCCAATGCAACGCTTGATTCAAGACACTATCCGCAAGGCACTGGCAGATGAGTTGCTGTTTGGCAAGCTGACTGAAGGCGGCATCTTGACTGTGGACATCGACGCTGAAGACAAGGTGTCTTTGGATATTCAGCCGCTGCCAGAGAAAAAGGGCAAAGCCAAGTCTGAGCCTGAAGAAACCGCAGCAGGTTAATCCTGTACCAATTAAAACGCCCACCAGCCCGTGTAAGGCTGGTGGGCGTTTTGCATTGAAAATCAAATCAGCGCTAGCTTTAGGCTTCTACCTTCACACCCTTCCAAAACGCTACGCGGTCGGCCACCATTTCAGCGCCAGATTTGGGGCTAGGGTAGTACCAAACGGCATCGGGGTTTAGCTCGCCGTTGACCAGCAGGCTGTAGTAGCTGGCGTTGCCTTTCCATGGGCAAAAAGTTTTGGTATTGCTAAAGCTCACATACTTTTGATCCAGCGATGCGGCAGGAAAGTAATGGTTACCTTCTACCAGCACGGTGTCGTCGCTTTGCGCAATCACTACGCCGTTCCAAGTTGCTTTCATAAGGTACTTTCAGTAAGATAATGGGCTGTAGTCCATGTATTCATTGCTCAGGAAGCTATACATATAATAGCAATTGGTTTGCGAAAGCTAACAGTGAGGTAGTTCACTGTGTCAACGCAGCGCGAATCTGCTCTATGCGGGTGCGGTTGACACCAAAGTCTTTTTGACCCAAACGGCTTGCGCTGCGTACGTGAATCACTCTAGCGGGTTTGTCTAAATAAAACTCAACATCATCTGTAAATTTAAGCAACTGGGTAGTGCACTGCGCGTAAATATAGCCTTCGTCGTTTTGTGCCACCACCGTACGCGACATGGCTTGCAAGGTGGCCGCAATTTTGGCCATTTCAGCGCTGCCATCGCCTGCGATAGTAAAGGGCGCAACGGTGGCATAGGCTTGGCGCGGGTGGTCTGACCACAGGGCGGCTTGGCTGGTGACTGAGTTTTCTGTGAATGAAGGGCGTTTGAGCTTGCCGTCTTTGACCCCCAAGTCCGCTGGCGCTTTACCGCGCAACATGCCCGCTTGGCCTGCAATGAGTAACACCAGTGCTAGTAAGGCAACGGCTAAAACAAACAGTAATAGATAACGGCCCATGGTGCATGTCTCCTAGTCTCAAATAAAGTGATTCACAGTGTACCGGATGCCGAGGTTATGCAGTGCTGTGCGTACTATTAAATTAATAGCTGTCTAAGTAATAAATATTTGGACTACCAGCCTATTTGGTTCCAAAAATGCGGTCTCCAGCATCTCCCAAGCCCGGCAAGATGTAGCCGTGGCTGTCTAGCTGGCGGTCAATGGCTGCAGCGTAGATGGGCACATCAGGATGGGCTTTTTGCATGGCTTCTACACCCTCTGGGCAGCCCACTAAGCAGACGAATTTGATGGACTTAGGGCGCAGTTCTTTGAGTCGGTCTACTGCTGCAATGGCTGAATTACCGGTGGCCAGCATGGGGTCTACCACGATGATGTCGCGCTGATCCATGTCGTGCGGCATTTTGAAATAGTATTCCACCGCTGTCAGTGTTTTGGGGTCGCGGTACAGGCCCACATGGCCTACGCGCGCGCCGGGCACTACAGTCAGCATGCCTTCTAAAATGCCGTTGCCTGCGCGCAAGATGCTGACGAAGACTAGCTTTTTACCGTCAATGACTTTGCTAGTCATCTTCTCCATCGGTGTTTCAATTTCAATGTCTTGCATGGGCATGTCGGCGGTGACCTCGTATGCCATGAGCATGGAGATTTCGTTGAGCAAGCGGCGAAAGGTGTTGGTAGATGACTCTTGCTTGCGCATCAAGGTCAGCTTGTGCTGCACCAGCGGGTGGTTGACGATGTAGACATTATTTTTGTATACGGTGCGCATAGTTGTTCTCAGATGTAATTAAAAATCAGTTTAAAAAATGGTGCCGTCAGATTCGATGTTCAGCGGTGGTTTGCCATCGCGCAATTCTTGCGCCAGAACGCGGCCTGCCGCCCAAGTGCCACCTTCCAACACGCAAGCTAAGGGCATTTGTGCTTCGGTTTTGCCCAAACGCTCGCGCACTAAGGGCGCTAGAACGTCTAGCAAGGCGACCGTCAGGGCGCGCCATTCGACAATTAACTCATGGTTGGCACGCAAGGCTTGGGTGGCTAGGCTGGCGTCTTTAAACTGCAGCACGCCTGCGTCTAGCAGCAAACCGCCGTTGCGGTATTCAGGCAAGCCAGTAAGGGCTTCTAAACCCGTGACCTTAATCCCAGCCCACTCAAAAGGCTCTAGCAACGAATAGGTGAGCCATTGTGAGAGTTTATGAAACGGTATCCAACCCTCAGGCGCACTGGGCGCGCCCAGTGCGCTGTGTGGCCAACAGTCGCCCACGGCCGTGCTGCCCAGTGTGCTGCCTGATGGCCAGATGCGCGTGAAGGTTTGCAGTAAAACAGACAGCAGTTGGTGCGCTGTGACGCTGGTTTGGCCTTGCAGCGCGTAGTCAAACATATCACCGGGTCGCTGGGTTTTAAAAACCTCGGGTTGCTCCATCAACGCTTTGCCCAAGCGGCGCAGCAAATGCGCACGGCCTTCTAAGCCCACCAGCGGATTGCTGTCGGACACCTGAAACGCATGCGCAAGTTGCAGTGTAGACAAGCGCTGCAGGGCGGTTGCATCGCAGCGCAGCGGCTGAGTCGGGTCGCTAGAAAACAAACCACTGGTAAACGCATGAAAGCTGGCAACGCCCAAGCCCTCAGACCGCGAAAACAGCTGCGCTGCAGTTGCACCTTTAAGGGCTTCTTTAAAGCGCCAGTCTGGGCCTGCGCCTGCGTCCAGCAGCACGCTAACAATCACCAAATCAATCAGCGCACGCGGATCGTTGGCTGTGCCGGGCTGCGCGTCGTTTAGCCAAGCACGTCTGTCGATGCCTCCTGCCTCAAAGTGTCGCCAGCGGCTGTGGTACGGAATGTTCAGGTCTGGGTAACGCTGGCGCGTAACCTTGGCTACTAAATCTGCCGCAGCACCTAAAGCACTGTCGTGCACCACAAAGTACTGCGATGCCCCGCTGCGTGCATGCGCCAAAAGTGCACGTGCGCGCTGGCGTGTGGTGGCGGTAGTGAACAGCGATAGCAAAGCTGGCGGCATAAGTGGCATAGGCGATAGTGCATCAGTCGTCATGCTGTGGGCTACCATTATTCGTCCAAGCCTCGGCCTTTGGGTTTAAGCAGCTCGGCCGCGTTGGGCACCACACCGGGGGTAAAGTAACCCGCAGCCATTTTGGCATCCATCTCTACCTGCGCGTCAGCGGGCACCAGCTCGGCAGGTATGTTGACCCGCTCGACCACTTCGATACCTGACTCGGTAATAGCGTCAAACTTCATATTGCTCATGCTGACCAAGCGGTGAATTTTGCGAATGCCAAACCAGTGCAACACATCGGGCATGAGCTGCTGAAAACGCATGTCTTGCACGCCAGCCACGCACTCGGTGCGGGCAAAGTATTTGTCTGCAGTGTCGCCACCCACCTGACGTTTGCGGGCGTTGTAGACCAAAAATTTGGTCACCTCGCCCAGCGCACGGCCTTCTTTGCGGTAGTAGGCGCACAGTCCCACACCACCGTTTTGCGCGCCTGCAATGCACTCTTCAATCGCGTGCGTGAGATAAGGGCGGCAGGTGCAAATGTCGCTGCCAAAAACGTCTGAGCCATTGCACTCGTCGTGCACGCGTGCTGTCAGCTGCACATTGGGGTTGGCCAAATCTTGTGGGTTGCCAAAGATGTAAACCGTGAGGCCCCCAATGGGCGGTAAAAACACCTCAAGGTCGCTGCGCGTCACCAGCTCGGGGTACATACCGCCAGTTTCTTCAAACAGTACGCGGCGCAGTTCAGACTCGGTGCAGTTAAACCGTTTGGCCACTTCGGGCAGGTACCACACAGGTTCCACCGCAGCCTTGGTCACCATGGCGGCGCCGCCTGCAGTCAACAACTTGCCATCCGGTATTAAGCGGCCTTTTTGGATGGCCTCCATGATCTCGGGAAGGATGACGTGCGCCTTGGTCACCGCGATGGTGGGCTTAATGTCGTAGCCTGCAGCCAGCTCATCGGCAAAGTTGCTGCCAATCTCTGCGCCCCAGGGGTCTAGCGACACAATGCGCCCCGGCTCATACCAGCTGGGGTGGGGGCCAATGCGGTCGGTGGGGGAGGTGTTGGTCAGGTCAGCTTTGTGGTTTTTGCTTAGCGCGCCTGCAGCCACAGCTAGTGCGCGGTACACACTGTAGCTGCCGCTGTGCGTGCCTATCACGTTGCGGTGGCTGCGCGTGGTGGTGGTGCCTACCAGCGGGCCGCGTTCGAGCGGGGTAGCCGCGCCCCACTGGATGGGCCGGGCGCCGAAGCCACCCGAGTGGGAAGTTAATCGAATATGACTGGAGGGTTTAATGCTGTCAGTAGTTTGGGCCATAGGTGATTGCTCGCACAAAGCAATATCTTGCGTGGATATTGGCAAATATGCAAGTACTATGCCACTAAGAAAATCATAGCCACAGTAAGTCACCTTTTTTACCAGGGCTATTGTGTGGGTGCGAAGCTAAGTGCTATTAAATACATAGCTACTTGAGTAATAAATACATGGACTACAGGCATATTTGGCATGTAAAACTCTCTAAATTCATCTAGTTGACAGTTTATTTTGTTATAAATGCTCCCGACCGCAGCGCCACTGCCCAGTGGGCACATCCAGTCGCTTAAACCGTCAAAAAGCAGCTCAATCTGAAAGCAGAGCATTTTTGGTTACGTCTTAGCAGTATCATTAGCAAATTAGCGTAACTAGGCACCTATTACATGGCCGACCGTAAAGGCTCTCCGAGCGAAAAAACACTGCATTGCTCCTTTTGCGGCAAAAGCCAGCATGAGGTAAAAAAGCTGATTGCTGGCCCGTCAGTCTTTATCTGCGATGAATGCATTGATTTATGCAACGACATCATTCGCGATGAGGTGCTGCCCGAGTCTGAGCGCGAAGCGCGTGGCGATCTGCCCACACCACTGGAAATTAAAAACAACCTAGACAGTTACGTTATTGGTCAAGACCCTGCCAAGCGTGCTTTGGCAGTCGCGGTGTACAACCATTACAAGCGCCTGCGCTACAAAGACAAAGCCAAGACGGGCGAAGTGGAGCTAACCAAAAGCAATATTTTGCTCATTGGCCCCACTGGCTCTGGCAAAACACTGCTGGCCCAAACCATGGCGCGCATGCTGAACGTGCCCTTTGTCATGGCCGATGCCACCACACTCACCGAAGCTGGCTACGTGGGTGAGGACGTTGAAAACATCATCTCCAAGCTGCTGCAAACTTGTAATTATGAAGTTGAGCGCGCACAGCAAGGCATTGTTTATATTGACGAAATCGATAAAATCTCGCGTAAATCAGACAACCCGTCGATCACCCGTGACGTGAGCGGCGAGGGCGTGCAACAGGCCTTGCTCAAGATCATTGAAGGCACGATGGCCAGCGTTCCGCCCCAAGGCGGGCGTAAGCACCCCAACCAAGATTTTTTGCAAATTGATACCACCAACATTTTGTTTATCTGCGGCGGCGCGTTTGCCGGGCTAGAAAAAGTGATCGAAGCGCGTACTGAGGCGTCGGGCATT
Organism: Polaromonas sp.; assembly: GCA_043747295.1. Taxonomy (GTDB): domain Bacteria; phylum Pseudomonadota; class Gammaproteobacteria; order Burkholderiales; family Burkholderiaceae_C; genus JAAFIP01. Next base: position 55,709 of record JAYTPK010000093.1, read on the forward strand.
GGTTTTGGGGCTACCGTTAAAAGCAAAAAACAGCGCTCCTTAAGCCAAAGCTTTCAAGAGATCGAGCCTGAAGACTTGATTAAATATGGTTTGATTCCTGAGCTGATTGGGCGTATGCCCGTAGTGGCATCGCTATCCGAGCTGTCAGAGGACGCGATGGTACAAATCTTGACTGAGCCTAAAAATGCCTTGGTCAAGCAATACGCCAAGCTACTGGCTATGGAGGGCGCAGAGCTTGAAGTGCGGCCTAGCGCGCTCAAAGCCATTGCACGCAAAGCACTGGCCCGCAAAACAGGCGCCCGCGGTTTGCGTTCGATTTTAGAGAACGCCCTGATCGACACGATGTTTGAGCTGCCCAACACGACCAACGTAGAAAAAGTCGTTTTGGATGAATCCACTATCGACGAAAACAAGCCGCCACTGCTGGTATACCGCGAAGCCGCCAAAAAGGCTTAACGCTTATGCTGCACATACTTACGCCGCTGAACTGTGGGCGAAAGTGCATGCGCAGTGGTTTGAAACAACTTAGGGCTTGAAATTGTCAAGCTTTGGCCTTACATATCATCTTATACCTTTTAAAAACCTGAAAGACAACTATGTCAGGCCATACCAATCTTCCTGCTGAGCCTATTGACCTGCCGCTCTTGCCATTGCGCGACGTGGTGGTATTTCCACACATGGTGATCCCGCTGTTCGTAGGCCGCGCTAAAAGCATCAAAGCGCTAGAGTCTGCGATGGAGTCTGAGCGCCGCATTATGCTGGTGGCGCAAAAAGCTGCTGCCAAAGACGAGCCTGCAGTCGAGGATATGTTCGCCGTAGGCTGCGTTTCCACCATTTTGCAGATGCTCAAGTTGCCTGACGGTACTGTGAAGGTACTGGTCGAAGGGCAGCAGCGCGCTATTGTCAACAAGATTACTGATGGTGAAGTGCATTTCAGCGCTAACGTTACGCCCATTGAGCCCGAAGTATTGACCGAGCCTCGCACGAACGATATTGAAGCCCTGCGCCGTGCGGTGATAGGCCAGTTTGACCAGTACGTGAAGCTGAATAAAAAAATTCCGCCTGAGATTCTCACTTCTATTTCCAGCATTGATGATGCAGGCCGATTGGCTGACACCATTGCAGCGCACGTGCCACTTAAGCTGGACAGCAAGCAATCCGTGCTAGATTTATCTGACGTGAAAGCGCGGCTAGAAAACGTGTATGAGCAGATCGAGCGCGAAGTTGATATTCTGAATGTGGATAAAAAAATCCGTGGCCGCGTGAAGCGCCAAATGGAAAAAAACCAGCGCGATTTTTATTTGAACGAGCAAGTCAAAGCGATCCAAAAAGAGCTGGGTGACGGCGAAGACGGTGCAGACATTGAAGAGCTAGATAAAAAAATCAAGCTCGCCAAAATGCCCAAGGATGCACTGAAGAAAGCCGAGAGCGAGCTGAAAAAACTCAAGCTCATGTCGCCCATGTCGGCTGAGGCCAGCGTAGTGCGCAACTACATTGAAGTGCTGATCAACCTGCCATGGTCTAAAAAGACCAAAATCAAACATAACTTAGGGCACGCCGAAGAAGTGCTCAACGCTGACCACTTTGGCCTAGAAAAAGTCAAAGACCGCATCTTGGAATATCTAGCAGTGCAGCAGCGTGTGGACAAGGTAAAAGCGCCAATTTTGTGCCTAGTAGGCCCGCCCGGCGTGGGTAAGACGTCTCTGGGGCAGTCCATTGCTAAAGCCACAGGGCGCAAATATGTGCGCATGGCTTTGGGTGGTATGCGTGACGAGGCTGAAATTCGCGGTCATCGGCGCACCTACATTGGTGCCTTGCCAGGCAAAGTGCTGCAAAGCTTGACCAAGGTGGCCACACGTAACCCACTGTTCTTGCTCGATGAGATCGACAAGCTAGGCACCGAGTACCGTGGCGACCCATCTAGCGCGCTGCTAGAGGTGCTAGACCCTGAGCAAAACCATACATTCAGCGACCACTATGTGGATGTGGATTTTGACTTGAGCGATGTGATGTTTGTCGCTACTTCCAACTCGATGAATATCCCGCCTGCGCTTTTAGACCGGATGGAGGTCATCCGTTTATCAGGCTACACCGAAGACGAAAAAACTAGTATTGCACTGCGTTATCTGGCACCTAAACAGCTAGAGAATAACGGTGTGAAAGATGCTGAGCTAGAGATTACGGAATCTGCCGTGCGCGACATCGTGCGCTACTACACGCGTGAGGCGGGTGTGCGCTCGTTAGAGCGCGAGCTGTCTAAGATTTGCCGTAAGGTAGTCAAAGGCTTGCAACTAAAAAAATACACTGGAAAAGTGGTGGTCAGTGGCGAGAATTTAAACGATTTTTTAGGTGTGCAAAAATTCACCTACGGCCGTGCCGAAAAAGAAAACCAGGTAGGCCAAGTAGTTGGTTTAGCGTGGACTGAAGTGGGCGGCGATTTGCTAACCATTGAGGCCGCGCTCATGCCTGGTAAGGGCAACATCACTCGCACCGGCTCGCTGGGCGATGTGATGAAAGAATCGGTCGAGGCCGCACGTACGGTGGTGCGTTCACGTGCACGCCGTTTAGGCATTAAGGACGAAGCGTTTGAGAAAAAAGACGTGCACATTCACGTGCCCGATGGCGCTACACCTAAAGACGGGCCTAGCGCAGGCGCAGCGATGACCACAGCGTTCGTCTCGGCACTTACTGGCATACCTGTGCGCGCTGATGTGGCGATGACGGGTGAGATCACTTTGCGTGGTGAAGTCACAGGTATTGGCGGTTTGAAAGAAAAACTGCTGGCTGCTTTGCGCGGCGGCATTAAGACAGTGCTCATCCCAGAAGAGAACGCCAAAGACCTGCAAGATATTCCTGAGAATGTGAAAAATGGGTTAGAGATTGTTCCAGTGAAATGGATAGACCAGGTATTGGCTGTGGCCCTTGTACGCATGCCTGTTCCACTGCCAGATGATGAGCCGCTGGTGGTTGCGCCTGAAGTTGCTAAAATTTCTGCAACAGAAACTGCTGCCCCTGTAAAACACTAAAAAGTTCTGCTACAATCTGGCCTTCGACGCGGGAATAGCTCAGTTGGTAGAGCGCAACCTTGCCAAGGTTGAGGTCGAGAGTTCGAGACTCTTTTCCCGCTCCAAATCGTAAGAAAAAGGGAAGCAATTGCTTCCCTTTTTTTCTCAAAGATTGCCATAATTTTAATCAGGCGCGGTAGCAAAGCGGTTATGCACCGGATTGCAAATCCGGTTAGCCCAGTTCGATTCTGGGCCGCGCCTCCAGTTACTATCTGTGCGAAGTGCATCGCACTTCGTTAGGGTTAGACATTCAGCCTGAGTGGTGGAATAGGTAGACACAGCGGACTTAAAATCCGCCGCTTCGTTAATAGCGGGCGTACCGGTTCGATTCCGGTCTCAGGCACCACGCACAGCGCTAAGCTTACATACCGCACTCACCACTTGCGCTTCGCTGCAGTCGTAATACACTCTGTTCATGTCTTCGAATACACAGCCTTATGAAATCCACGTGCACGGCGATGTGCCGCTGCGCGATGATGTTACCTTTGCGCAGCTAGAAGAGGCTTTGAAGCCTTTGTGGTCTTACGGCGGTGCCAAATCGCTCACTCGGGGTGCAGTTAGCTCATACGAGGAAGAGCCTGGCCTGCGTTTTGATGCTAAAGAGCATATCTTGCACATGTGCTGGACAGTCACAGCGGGTGAGGATATTCGCCAAGCACTAGAAGAGATGTGCATGGGTTTGAACGAAATCGCCTCTGCCGGTGCCGCTATTGAGATCAGTATCTATGACGCTGAGTTTGATGATGAAGACGAAGATGCTGACGACGAAGCCGAGTCGCGTGATGATTTTTTAATGCTGTTTGTCGGCCCCACACCTGGCGACATCATGCAAGTGCAGCGTGACATGCTGGTAGAAGACGTGATGGCCGTAGTAGAGCGCCATTTTGACCGCGCGGAGATGCAGGGCATAGTGACCGAGGTGGACAAGCTGTTTACCCAGCGCTTTGACGCCTTGGTGAACTCACTGCAAGTGGGCAGGCCCCCGCGCGGAGCCGGTGGTTCAGGCGGCCCTGGCGGCCACGGTGGCCGTAAGCCACGGCATTTGCATTGACACGGCATTTGCATTGATTTACCCATTTTTCTGCTTTCACTGCTATAGCTTGTGCACTGCTGCGCCTTACCTCACGCGCAATTAGAGCTTGCAGTTTAAGTTTCTATGTTTATGCTCCTCGGCCTCAGTGGTATACGTTTTTTGCATAGATACTGCTTTGCAATACTAGGGTTATCCCTTAATCTACGGTGATCGCACACATCGTGCTTATCAGTCTGAAAGGCTGCACCATGAACCGTATTTCTGCACTCTTTAGCGCTTTGTTTTCTTCTGACTGTTCAAGCACGGTGAATACAGCGCAAAACTTGCTCGAACGCGCTATGCATGCCCGTGGGCAAAGCCAGTACGAGGCGGCCCAGCTGCGTGCTAACGCACAGGCTGTATTGAGCATAGTGCGCTGATATTGTTTGATTCGGCAGTGAGCGTTCGTCACTTTAACTTTGCAGTTAGACCCTGCAACAAACGAGACGGGTAAAAGCAACAAAATGGCATTTTGGCAAAGAAATATGCTCATAGTCCAAGTATTCATTGCTCGAGAAGCTATTAAAATCATAGTAAGGTACTTTGCATGTTCAAGAATTCGCGCCTTTAAAAAGCAGATTTTTTTGCATAGCCAGCGCTTAGTACAAACCCGCCCTCGGCTATAATTAGAGGCTTTCCCGCACCCAACCCACGCCTTACGCATTTCAAGCCACTTCAACCAAGCACAGCTGCACGATTTAAGCCACTTTTACCCAAAAGTAGCATAGGTTTTGAAGCGCTAGGGCGTACCCGAAGAAAAACGGAGAAAACCCAGTGCTTTTGTCTTTGAAGTCAGCCCATCCCCCCGCAATCCTTGCCCTTGCTGACGGTAGCGTATTTGTAGGCTCATCCATCGGCGCGTCCGGCCACACAGTAGGTGAGGTAGTTTTTAATACCTCAATGTCTGGGTATCAAGAAATCTTGACCGACCCCAGCTATTGCCAGCAAATCGTCACGCTCACTTATCCGCACATTGGAAACTATGGCACCAACCGCCAAGATGTTGAATCGCGCAAAGTGTTTGCTGCAGGTTTGATCATTAAAGATTTGCCTTTGATTGCGAGTAATTTTCGCAGTGATATGACATTGGCGCAGTATCTTGTGAAAGAAAACTGTGTTGCCATTGCCAACATCGACACCCGCCAGTTGACCCGTCATCTGCGCGCGCACGGCGCGCAAAATGGTGCGATTGTGGGTTTAAACGATGGCGAAGAAGTGACTCAGCCCATCATTGACAAAGCCATCGCTGCGGCCAAGGCTGCGCCGTCCATGTCGGGCCTAGACCTTGCCAAAGTGGTTTCCGTAGATAAGTCGTATGACTGGGCGCAGACTGAGTGGCAGCTGTTCGGCGCTGATGGCAAGCCAGGCTACAGCCAGCAAACCGCGGCTAAGTTTCATGTAGTGGCTTTTGACTTTGGCGTGAAGTTCAACATTTTGCGCATGTTGGCGCAGCGCGGCTGCAAAGTTACCGTGGTACCTGCGCAAACCAGTGCTAAAGAAGTTTTAGCATTGAAACCCAATGGCGTTTTCTTGTCCAACGGCCCCGGCGACCCGGAGCCATGTGACTACGCCATCGCAGCCACACGCGAAATCATTGAAGCAGGCGTGCCGACATTCGGCATCTGCCTAGGCCATCAAATCATGGCACTCGCATCAGGCGCCAAAACTTTCAAAATGAAGTTCGGTCACCACGGCGCCAACCACCCCGTCAAAGATTTAGACAATGGTCGCGTCAGCATCACCAGCCAGAACCACGGCTTTGCAGTCGACGAAAAGACCTTGCCTAAAAACTTGCGCGCCACCCACATCAGCTTGTTTGACAACACATTGCAGGGCCTGGCCCGCATTGACAAACCCGCGTTTTGCTTTCAGGGCCACCCTGAAGCATCGCCCGGCCCGCACGACATTAGCTACCTTTTTGATCGCTTCATCAAACTTATGAGTGAGGCGAAATAACATGCCAAAACGTACCGACATTAAAAGTATTCTCATCATCGGCGCAGGCCCGATCATCATTGGTCAGGCTTGCGAGTTTGACTACTCGGGCGTGCAGGCCTGCAAGGCGCTGCGCGAGGAGGGCTACCGGGTTATTTTGATCAACAGCAACCCGGCCACCATCATGACCGACCCGGCTACGGCGGACGTGACTTACATCGAACCGATCACTTGGCAGACCGTTGAAAAAATCATCGCCAAAGAAAAACCCGATGCAATCTTGCCAACCATGGGCGGGCAGACCGCACTCAATTGTGCACTCGATTTGTGGCACCACGGCGTGTTGGATAAATACATGGGCGCTGCTACCGGCAAACCTGTTGAGCTGATTGGTGCTACGCCAGAGGCGATTGACAAAGCCGAAGACCGCTTGAAATTCAAAGATGCGATGACCAAGATTGGGTTGGGTTCAGCGCGCTCAGGCATTGCGCACAGTATGGACGAGGCGTGGACGGTGCAAAAGACTTTGGGTTTCCCCACTGTCATTCGCCCCAGCTTTACCTTGGGTGGCACCGGCGGGGGCATTGCCTACAACGCTGAAGAATTTGAGGCCATTTGCAAGCGCGGCCTGGAAGCCTCGCCCACCAACGAGCTGTTGATTGAAGAATCGCTGCTGGGTTGGAAAGAATACGAGATGGAAGTGGTGCGCGACAAGGCGGACAACTGCATCATCGTCTGCTCGATTGAAAACCTCGACCCCATGGGCGTGCATACTGGTGATTCGATCACCGTGGCACCTGCGCAAACTTTGACCGACAAGGAATATCAAATTTTGCGCAATGCATCGCTGGCTGTGTTGCGCGAGATTGGTGTGGACACGGGTGGCTCTAACGTGCAGTTCTCCATTAACCCGCAGGACGGCCGCATGGTGGTGATTGAGATGAACCCGCGAGTGTCGCGCTCTTCTGCACTGGCATCCAAAGCCACGGGATTCCCGATTGCCAAAGTGGCTGCGAAGCTGGCTTGCGGCTACACGCTAGACGAATTGCGTAACGAAATTACCGGTGGTGCTACGCCTGCCTCGTTTGAGCCGAGCATCGACTATGTGGTTACAAAAATTCCGCGTTTTGCGTTTGAAAAATTCAAAGACGCCGACGACCGCCTGACCACGCAGATGAAGAGCGTGGGCGAGGTGATGGCTATGGGCCGTACCTTCCAAGAGTCCTTCCAAAAAGCCCTGCGCGGCTTAGAGGTGGGCGTGGACGGCATGAACGAAAAAACCCAAGACCGTGAAGTGCTAGAAAAAGAACTGGGCTCGCCTGGCCCAGAGCGCATTTGGTACGTGGGTGATGCGTTTGCGCAAGGCATGAGCGTGGATGAAGTGTTTGCGCTGACCAAGATCGACCCGTGGTTCTTGGTGCAGATCGAAGAGATTGTGAAGATTGAGCTGGAGCTAGAGAAAACCACGCTGGATGCGCTGTCTAAGGAGGAACTGCTCAAGCTCAAACAAAAAGGTTTCTCTGACCGCCGCTTGGCACGTCAGCTGAAAACCACCGACAAAATCATCCGCGAAAAGCGCCGCGCGTTGGGCATTCGCCCGGTGTACAAGCGCGTAGACACTTGCGCCGCAGAATTTGCCACCAACACGGCCTACATGTACAGCACCTACGAAGGTTTTGTCACTGGCCCAAATAACGGTAATTTTGCGCCCGGTCAAAGCGCTGCTCAGTGCGAAGCCGAGCCAACAAATAATAAAAAAATCATGGTGCTGGGCGGCGGCCCTAACCGTATTGGCCAAGGTATTGAGTTTGATTACTGCTGCGTGCACGCGGCGTTAGCGATGCGTGAAGATGGCTACGAGACCATCATGGTCAACTGCAATCCTGAGACTGTATCTACCGACTATGACACCTCCGACCGCCTGTACTTTGAGCCCTTGACTCTAGAAGACGTGCTGGAGATCGTCGATAAAGAAAAGCCATGGGGCGTGATCGTGCAATACGGTGGCCAAACGCCGCTCAAACTTGCACTGGACTTAGAAGCCAATGGCGTACCGATCATCGGCACATCGCCCGACATGATTGACGCTGCTGAAGACCGTGAGCGCTTTTCAGACTTGCTGCGCAAGCTTGGTTTAAAACAGCCGCCCAATGCTACTGCGCGCACCGAGCCGGAGGCGCTTGAAAAAGCGTCTAGCCTAGGCTACCCACTCGTTGTACGCCCCAGCTACGTGCTGGGTGGCCGCGCCATGGAGATCGTGCACGAGCAGCGCGACCTTGAGCGCTACATGCGCGAGGCTGTCAAGGTAAGCCATGACTCGCCTGTGCTGCTAGACCGCTTTTTGAACGACGCTATCGAATGCGATGTCGATTGCCTGCGTGATCCTGAAGGCAAGACCTTTATCGGCGGCGTGATGGAGCACATTGAACAAGCGGGCGTGCACAGCGGTGACTCTGCCTGTTCACTTCCGCCGTATTCGCTGTCTAAAGAAACAGTGGACGAGCTTAAACGCCAGTCTTCTGCTATGGCAGGCGCGCTCAATGTGGTGGGTTTGATGAACGTGCAGTTTGCTATTCAAAATAGCGATGGCAAAGATGTGATCTATGTGCTGGAAGTTAACCCTCGCGCAAGCCGCACGGTACCTTTTGTGAGCAAGGCCACTGGCATTCAGTTGGCCAAAGTGGCTGCGCGTTGTATGGCGGGGCAGACTTTGGCATCACAAGGCATCACCGAAGAAGTCACGCCGCCGTATTTCAGCGTGAAAGAGGCTGTGTTCCCGTTTGTGAAGTTCCCAGGTGTCGACACGATTCTCGGCCCTGAGATGAAGTCTACCGGCGAGGTCATGGGTGTGGCTAAAACTTTTGGCGAGGCATTTGTCAAATCACAGCTGGGTGCGGGTACTAAGCTACCTAAATCGGGCAAAGTGTTTCTGACAGTCAAGAATAATGACAAAGCCCGCGCAGTCGATGTAGCCAAAGCGTTAGTCGCCATGAATTTTGAGTTACTGGCTACCAAGGGTACAGCAGCAGCTTTTGAAGCTGCTGGCCTGAAAGTGCAAGTAGTTAACAAAGTGACCGAAGGCCGCCCTCACGTGGTCGATATGATCAAAAACAACGAAATTACGATGGTGGTCAACACCGTGGAAGAGCGCCGTAACGCGATAGCTGACAGCCGCGCCATCCGTACATCTAGCTTGCTGGCGCGGGTGACTACGTTCACGACTATCGCGGGTGCCGAAGCTGCCGTCGAAGGCATGAAATATGTTGACAACCTGGGCGTGATCAGTGTGCAAGAAATGCATGCGCAATTAGCTTAAAGCTGAGCTTACAACTTGCATAGCTTGCGCATGACATGGTTTTAGCGCGCTATTGCGCAGGCCTGCCAGCTTGGTTTAAAATTTCAGTTATCAAACCGCTGGTCATTGCGATCAGCGGTTTCCTTTTTACAGATATAAAACTATGGCCACTATCCCCATTACCAAGCGCGGCGCTGAAAAACTCAAGGCCGAACTGCACCAACTTAAAACCGTGGAACGCCCCTGGGTGATCAACGCTATATCGGAGGCGCGAGCCCAAGGCGACTTGAGCGAAAACGCCGAATATGATGCCGCTAAAGACCGCCAAGGGTTTATTGAAGGACGCATCCAGGAGATCGAGGGTAAGTTGTCTGCTGCCCAAATCATTGATCCAACTTCTTTGGATGCCTCGGGGCGTGTGGTGTTTGGCGCTACCGTAGAGCTAGAAGACGAGGATTCTGGTGCCAAGGTGAAATACCAAATTGTGGGTGAAGACGAGGCCGACCTTAAGCTCGGGTTTATCAATATCTCAAGCCCTATTGCTCGCGCTTTGATCGGCAAAGAAGAGGGCGACACGGCGGTAGTGCAAGCCCCCAGCGGTGAGAAGCATTACGAAATCATCGCCGTGCAATACGTATAGTGCTTTTCACCCATCATTTAAGGCTGTAGTCCAAGTATTTACTGCTCAGGCAGCTATTAAATTAGTAGCAATTACTCTTTATTGAAAATAATTCTTTCGGGTTAGTTTAGTAAAAAAGTACTTTGCATCATTTGCATAAATCTTCAAATCGGTATTGACTAAAACCTGATAATCAAAGTTTGTTAACTTTTGCTGAGGTTTATGTTCAGTTTGTCAGTCCGTATCGCTGTCGTTTGCATCGCTTGGTTGGTACTAGACGCGCCAGCTGTTGCAGCACAAAACTTGACTGTACAAGCGCCTGTGCGCACCTTGGTGTTGTCCGCTGTGGTGCCCAGTTTTACGCTACCGCTGCACGCACCGCTGGACCCCGACACCATTTGGCAATCAAGTCCTGAGCCTTCCAGCTTGCAGCGTAGCGGGTCTCAAAGCGAATGGCCTGTTGCGGCTGAACATCGCACCGCCGCAAAATTCACGATTTCAGCTCCAGAGCACGATATTTATACGCTAGAGGTGTCGTTAGTACGAATGGATTCAGTCCAGCTTTTTTGGCGCAACCCTGGCGGCATGTGGAAGACCGCACGGGCTGGCGATACGGTGGCGCTGTCTAGCTGGCCTGTAGTGGGGCAGTTCCCCACGTTTATATTGCACCTTGAACCCCAACAGCTGCAGTTAGAATTAATTATCGTGATGCAAAACGCAGGCGACGCACGCACCACCGTGATGCTGCACTCTGACCGCGAGTCGCGCGAGCGCCGCTTAATTCAAGCCAATGCAGCGGGCCTGTTGATCGGCGCGAGCATGATGGTTTTGCTGATAAATTTGCTGCTGTTTTTGCTCTACAGGAACAAAGCCACAGTGCATTTGCTGCTGTATTGTGTTTGTATCACTTTTGGCACAACTTTGATCACAGGCTATGCCGCCATCTGGGTCACTCCAGACTGGCCAACTTTTAACGATGCATCCAAGCCCTTTGTGGCTTCGCTTATTTGCGCCAGTTTTGTCTGTGCGGGTCTTACTACTCTTGACCGCTCTTTGCTGGGCAGGCCATACCGTCGCTTGGGATATTCAGTGGCCATCCTCATGCTCTTGTTGGGGATATTGCAGCTGGCTGTGTTGTCCAATGCATGGCGTTTAGCTGTTGCGTCCATTACGGCTGCTGCAGCAACGCTCACGTTACTTGTTTTGAGCCTGCGCAATTGGTGGTTGGGCGACCACTATGCTTACTGGGTAGCTTGCGCATCAATGCTATTTGCCCTGTGTGCAGTGGTGGTAGGTCGTGGCTCTTTATTAATTGCAGGAGTCGATTTGTTTACTGCGGGCATGGCGCTCAGTTTGATCGGCAGTAGTTTGATGCTGCGCCATGTGCTGGTGATGCGAGAGCGCTTTGGCCGTGCAGTACAGGGGCGCGCCGAGGTCACACGCTTTCGTGATCCGCTGACAGCACTGTTGTCCTATGAAGGTTTTGAACGCGCTGTAGAGACCTTGGCCGTGCGCAGGCATAGCCAAGTTCAACTGCTGTACTTCAATCTCACTGAGCTGGATAACTTTCGGCATGAAGATGGCTATGTTGTTTGGCAACGCGACTTGGTTCGTTTTGCCGCGCTGCTGCAAAAGGTTTTGGGTGAAGACTGGCAGATCGCACGTTTAAGTAACAGTAAGTTTGGCGCTGTGTGCACAGACGATAAAATTGCCACCGTAAAAATACATTCATTGCTCACTTTGGTGCTTACCAGCTGTTCGCACAAAATTGACACCCAAGGCTGGGCCGATCGTGTGGGCTTACGCATGGCAGGCACCAACACATATCTTGCCAGCCAAGAGATCAAGGACTGTTTGCGCGACCTGGAGCAGGCTGTGCGAGATTTGGGTGCCAATAAACGGATTGCGGTGCTGTAACTTTTGCTGCGACTTTCTCTGCAAATTATCTGCATTCCCGGGCCAGGGCTGCACCTGACCGATAGAATGCAGCTATGTATATACACCTTCGCTTGCATACAGAGTTTTCCGTAGTTGACGGCACGGTCCGTATTGATGAGGCGGTTAAATCTGCCGCTAAATTCGGTCAGGGCGCACTGGCGGTAACTGATTTGAATAATCTGTTCGGTGCAGTGAAGTTTTATAAAGACGCTCGCGGTAGCGGTGTAAAACCTATTTTGGCTTCCGAGCTGTGGCTAGAGGGTTTTGGAGGGTCAGACGCAGGTAAAGAGGCCGCTCTGTCGCGTGTCGTATTGCTGGTACAGAACAAGCAAGGGTATTTAAACCTGAGCGAGTTGATAGCCCGCGCGTGGACACAAAATGTAGTGCGTGCCAATGGTGTAATCAAGCTTGATTGGCTCAAAAAACTCAATGCTGGTCTTATCATGCTCAGCGGTGCGCAGGCCGGCCCCGTAGGCCAAGCGCTGGTGCAGGGGGATGTGCCACGGGCCAGTGACTTGGCTATGCAGCTAGCCGCCATGTTCACCCACCGTTTTTATATAGAACTGCAGCGTGCAGGCAGGGCCGACGACGAAGCGCATGTCGCTGCCGCGGCCAGCTTGGCGGCAAAGCTTAAACTGCCTGTGGTAGCCACCCATCCGATTCAGTTTTTGACCGAGGCTGACTATGAAGCGCATGAGGCGCGAGTGTGCATTTCTGAAGGCGAGATTTTGGGTAATGCGCGGCGCGTGCGCAAGTTCACGCGCGAGCAATATTTCAAATCATCAGAGCAAATGCAGGCGTTGTTTGCTGACCTGCCCAGTGCTATTGCCAACACGGCGGAAATAGCCAAGCGCTGCAGCATCAACATTGAGCTGGGAAAGCCTAAGCTGCCAGATTTTCCTATCCCTGAGGTTAGTGGCCAGCGCATGGGCGCAGAAGAATATTTTCGCTATCTTTCGCACGAAGGCCTTAAAGAGCGGATGGCGCATTTGTACCGCGATGATGCAGTGCGCGTCGCTGAAATGCCGCGCTACGTGGAGCGGCTGGAGTTTGAGATCAACACGATTTTGAAGATGGGCTTTCCGGGCTACTTCTTGATCGTGGGCGATTTTATTCAATGGGCTAAAGCCAACGGCTGCCCCGTAGGGCCTGGCCGTGGTTCGGGCGCTGGCTCACTGGTGGCGTATTCGCTCAAAATCACCGATCTTGACCCGCTGCAATACAACCTGCTGTTTGAGCGATTTTTAAATCCCGAGCGGGTGTCCATGCCCGACTTTGATATTGATTTTTGCCAAGCCAACCGCGACCGCGTGATTGACTACGTGAAGGCCAAGTATGGCAAAGAAGCCGTCAGCCAAATCGTCACCTTTGGCACCATGGCTGCCCGCGCCGCCATCCGAGACGTGGGCCGGGTGATGGACATGAGCTACACCTTTTGCGATGGCATTAGCAAGCTGATACCGAATAAGCCGGGCACACACATGACGATTGATGGTGCGATAAAGGCCGAACCTATCTTGGCAGAACGTTTGGAAAAAGAAGAAGAAGTACGCACGCTGCTAGACATGGCGCGCAAGCTGGAAGGCATGACGCGTAACGTAGGCATGCACGCGGGCGGCGTGCTGATAGCGCCGGGCAAGCTAACCGACTTTTGCCCGCTGTACCAGCAGCCTGGCAGCGATTCTGCCGTGAGTCAGTATGACAAAGACGACGTAGAGGCTGTGGGCTTGGTGAAGTTCGACTTCTTGGGATTGGCTACGTTAACCATCCTGGAAATTGCCAAAGACTTTATCGTTGAACGGCACAAGGGCCAAGAAAACTTCGCCTTTGAAGACATCCCGCTGGAAGACGCAGCCACTTACAAATTATTTGCCGACGGCAACACTGAAGCCGTGTTCCAGTTTGAAAGCCCTGGCATGCAGCGCATGCTGAAAGACGCGCGCCCCACGCGGCTAGAAGACCTGATTGCGCTGAACGCGCTGTACCGCCCCGGTCCGATGGATTTGATCCCCAGCTTTGTGGCACGCAAGCATGGCCGCGAGGTGATTGAGTACCCGCACCCGTTGGTGGAGGATATGCTCAGCGAGACCTACGGCATCATGGTCTACCAAGAGCAGGTGATGCAGACTGCGCAGATCTTGGGTGGCTACAGCCTGGGCGGCGCTGACCTATTGCGCCGCGCCATGGGAAAAAAGAAGGCCGAAGAGATGGCCGAGCACCGCGTAATCTTCCGTGCGGGTGCTGCTAAAAACGATATTACTGAGGTCAAAGCCGACGAGATTTTCGACCTGATGGAGAAGTTTGCAGGCTACGGCTTTAACAAGTCGCACGCCGCTGCCTATTCATTGCTGGCCTACCACACTGGTTGGCTCAAGCGCCACTACACGGCTGAGTTCTTCTGCGCCAACATGACGGTGGAAATGGACAACACCGACAAGCTGCGCATTTTGGTGCAAGACGCGCAAGACAAGTTTGGCCTGACCTTTGAGCCACCCGACGTGAACCGTGGCAACTATCGTTTTGAGCCTGTGAGTGACAAAGTGATTCGCTACGGCTTGGGCGCTGTCAAAGGCAGTGGCCAGCAGGCGGTAGAGGCCATCATTGCAGCGCGAGAAGGACAATACCCCACTGGTAGCCAAGGCGGCCCATTCACCAGCCTGTTTGACTTTTGCGCCCGCGTAGAACGAAGCAAAATCAATAAGCGCACGATAGAGGCGCTCATCAAAGCTGGCGCCTTTGACAGCCTGCAGCTTAACCGCGCGTCCCTCATGGCGTCAGTAGAGCTGGCTATGGACTACGCCGACGCGCAAGAAGCCAACGCCAACCAAGGCGGCTTGTTCGATATGGGCAGCGATGATGACCACGGCAGCAGCACCCAAGAGCCACCGCTGGTAGACATGACGCCTTGGGGTGTGAAGGAGCGTTTGACGGCTGAAAAAACAGCTGTGGGTTTCTATCTGTCTGGTCATTTATTCGACGAAGTCGCCCGCGAAGTGCGGCAGTTTGTGCGCACCAAGATTGAAGACTTAGTTGAATCGCGCGACCAACGCACGATAGTCGGCATCGTCAGCGACTTGCGCATTATCAATGGCCAACGCGGCAAGCTGGCCATCTTCAAGTTAGACGACAAATCCATCACCATTGAAGCTACTGCAGATGAAGCTTTGATCAACGCTAACCGCAATACCCTCAAAGACGATGAGCTCATCATCGTGCAAGGCAAAGCCCAGCCAGACCGCTTCTCTGGCGGTCTGCGCTTTCAGGTTAACGCTGTATGGGATTTGCCCACGGCGCGCGCTAGGTTTGGCAAGTTTCTGCGAGTGAGTGTGAACGGCAAGGCTCCTGACATTACTCGCATGGTGCGCGACTTTCCACCCAAAAAAGAGCAAACAGAGCAGGGTGAATTATTGCGTGGTTTAGCTGTGCGCTTGCAACTTTGGCGCAATGAAGGTGATGTGTCTGCAACTGGTGAGGTTGCTTTGGACGAGCGCTCCAAGTTCTTTCCTACCGACGCTGCGCTGGCCAGTTGGATTGCTCAAGCGCATTTGGGTGAGGCGCGGGTGGTATACGAATGAACGAGGTTGATGAGTCGTGAGGCCAGCGACTGATTTATAACCAATTGATAGATCAATTAGAAGTACTTTTTCATCAGCTCGATGATTAAGTCCTGCATCGCCTTTTGCGTCAGCGTAGCTGGACGCTGTGCGCTGACTGCTAAGCTTAGGCGACTGCGCAGGCCACTGACTGGGCGCATAGCATAGTTCTCAGGATGTGCAGAGGTGCGCACTGCATTAGCAGGTAGCACTGCCGAGCCCGCTCCATCTGCTACCAAGTCTAAGATAGCTGCAACGCCGTCGATTTCTAGCGCGATGAGCGGACGCTTGCCCACGGCAACCATTTCGCTTTCTACCAAATTGCGCAAGGCGTTGGGTCGGGTAGCAATGATCAATGGTACGGCAGCCAAATCGCGCATGCTGATAGGTTGTCCCTCTTTGCTGCGCAAAGACTCATGCTGCACCAAAACTAAATCCTCCTCCAGCAGTTCTTGCAGCTCAATATCGTGGGCGGCTACTGGGTTGTACAGCACCGCAACATCTAGGCGACCTACCGCTAGACCCTCTTGCATCGCCACTGATAAGCCCTCGCTGATTGATACTGATGCCTCGGGCATGCGCTCTTTAAATGCACGAATTAGGGGCACTGTCAGCACCTTGGCTACACTGGTAGGCAGACCCACAGCTACGCGTCCTGCTAGGCCCCCGCGCACACGGCCAAGATCTTCTCGTGCGCGCTCGACTTGGTGCAATATGCCTCTACCGTGCTCTAGTAGCATTTTGCCGGCTTCGGTTGTGTTAGCGCCCCTGCCGTTGCGTATCAGTAGGTTCTGGCGTAATTCCACTTCTAGCAGTCGCACTTGACGACTTAAGGCGGGCTGGGCAATATTCAACGCGACTGAGGCGCGGGTAAAGCTGCCCAGCTCGGCAACGCGCACAAAATATTCAATTTGCTTGAGGTCCATAAGCGCAGTTTATTGTTATAACTATCCGTTGGGTATAAGTGTTTGCTCTAACAGCTAGGGTTGCATTTCTGTAGCGCGAAATACCTCATCCTCTGACAATTAAAGCCAATTTATATAGTTTTTTCAGCATTCATGCAAACTGCGATTTCTTGTTATTTCATGCGCGGAGGCACTTCCAAAGGCCCACTTTTTTTGGCTTCAGACCTGCCGCAAGATATAGCTACGCGTGACAAAGTGCTGCTAGCGGTCATCGGATCGCCAGATAAGCGACAAATTGACGGTTTGGGTGGCGCGCACCCACTGACATCTAAGGTTGGTATCGTTAGCCGCAGCAATACGCCCGGTGTTGCTATTGACTTTTTGTTTGCCCAGCTACAGCCTGACAAAGATACTGTAGACATCACCCCTAATTGCGGCAATATGCTGGCCGCCGTGCTGCCCTTTGCAATCGAGCGTGGCTTAGTTACTGCGCAAGGCAATAGCACCACGGCCAGAGTGTTAACGCTCAACACTGGCATGCAATGCGACGTTACCGTGCAGACGCCATGCGGACAAGTGCAATACGCGGGCGATGCGCGAATTGACGGCGCTCCGGGCGCATCTGCCCCTATCACTATTAATTTTTTAGACATAGCAGGCTCTGTGTGCTCGGGCTTATTGCCCACTGGCAAAGTCAAAGACACTATTCGTGTTGAAGGCGCAGATTTTGCACCTTTCGATATTGAAGTGACTTGTATCGACAACGGTATGCCACTGGTGATGATGCGCGCGACGGACATGGGCCGCACTGGCTATGAAACCGTAGCCGATTTAAATGTCGATACTGAACTAAAAACTAAACTAGAGGCGTTGCGCCTAAAAGTGTCGCTGCTAATGGGCTTGGGCGATGTGACCCTGAAAAACTACCCCAAAATGACCCTGATAGCAGCGCCCAAAGATGGCGGCAGCATCACGACTCGCAGCTTCATCCCCCATGTGTGCCACGACGCTATAGGCGTGTTGGCCGCAGTCACAGTAGGCACGGCATGTGTGCTTAAAGGCTCGGTGTGCGAAGGCATTGCAGTAATGCCTACTGGCGCGGCAAAAAAAGTTTCTGTAGAGCACCCCACAGGAGAATTTAGCGTTGAGCTAGAAACCGATCCTGCTAATCCGCAAAACGTCACCAAAGCTGCGCTGCTGCGCACCGCACGCCTGATCATGCGCGGCGAAGTGATGGTTCCCACAGGCGTGTGGGCGGGACATATTGACTAGATGCCTGGCATCGCACCATTGCGACGATAACCTATAAATTCACTTTTGAATCTTATCTAAAAACTAACTATGAGCTTAGAAAAACCGTTAATCATTGACTGCCACGGCCACTACACCACGGCACCTAAGGCCTTAGAAAATTGGCGCAATCAGCAAATTGCTGGCATCAAAGACCCCGCGATGATGCCCAAAGTTGCCAACTTAAAAATCAGCGATGACGAATTGCGCGAGACCATTGAGCAAAACCAGTTGCGTTTGATGAAAGAGCGTGGAAGTGATTTGACAATTTTCTCGCCCCGTGCTTCGTTCATGGCCCATCACATTGGCGATTTCAATGTGTCGTCCACTTGGGCGGCTATTTGCAACGAGCTGTGCTTCCGCGTTAGTCAGCTATTTCCCCATAGCTTTATACCGGTAGCCATGCTGCCGCAGTCACCGGGTGTTGATCCTAAAACCTGTATTCAAGAATTAGTCAAATGTGTCGAGCAGTTTGGCAATGTAGGCATTAACCTTAATCCTGACCCATCCGGTGGCCACTGGACATCTCCGCCCTTAAGCGACAAACACTGGTACCCCATCTACGAAAAGATGGTGGAGTACGACATTCCCGCCATGATCCACGTTAGCACCAGCTGCAATAGCTGCTTTCATACCACTGGAGCGCATTATTTAAACGCTGATACCACGGCATTTATGCAATGCTTAACCAGCGACTTGTTCAAAGATTTTCCTACTCTGAAGTTTTTGATTCCGCATGGCGGTGGCGCAGTACCTTACCACTGGGGGCGTTTTCGCGGCTTGGCGCAAGAGCTTAAAAAGCCTTTACTCAAAGATCATTTGCTCAATAATATTTTCTTTGATACGTGCGTCTACCACCAACCCGGTATTGACTTGCTGACCAAAGTTATTCCGGTCGATAACATTTTGTTTGCTAGCGAAATGATTGGTGCTGTGCGTGGTATTGACCCAGAAACGGGCAATTATTACGACGACACTAAACGTTATATCGAAGCATCAACTCAGCTGAATGCACAGCAAAAATACCAAATTTACGAAGGCAACACGCGCCGTGTGTTCCCACGCTTAGACGCTGCACTTGCTAAAAAGGGCCAATAACATGTTCGAATTAGGCGTTGTGTACCGCAACATTACCCGCGCAGACAAAACCGCAGCCGATAAATTAGCCGCCTTGGGTTCAGCTACCGCACACGAGGCCATGGGCCGGGTAGGGCTGATGAAACCGTATATGCGGCCCATCTACAGCGGTGCGCAGGTTAGCGGCACCGCAGTTACCGTGCTGCTGCACCCAGGCGATAACTGGATGATGCATGTGGTGGCAGAGCAGATTCGACCCGGTGATATTGTGGTGGCGGCTATCACCGCAGACTGCACAGATGGTTATTTTGGCGATCTGCTGGCCACCAGTTTTCAAGCCCGTGGCGCGCGTGCGCTCATCATTGACGCTGGTGTGCGCGATGTGAAGACGCTCAAAGAAATGAATTTTCCTGTGTGGAGCAAAGCCATTAGCTCCAAGGGTACGATCAAGGCCACAATTGGTTCAGTCAACATTCCTGTAGTGTGCGCAGGCATGCTGGTCAACCCGGGTGATGTGATCGTGGCCGACGATGATGGCGTGGTGGTGGTGCCCGCCAAGCTGGCTGTTAAAACCCTAGAAACTGCTGCTGCACGCGACGCCCTAGAAGCTGAAAAACGCAACAAATTAGCCTCTGGCGTACTGGGCTTAGACATGTACAACATGCGCGAGCCACTGGCTAAAGCTGGCTTGCGCTATATCGATTAAGAAATTACATCAACGATGACTATGCAATTAGACAAAACCGCAGAGTTTGCAAAAACCCCTGGCTGGCTAGACTGGTTAAGCGGCCCCGCAAAACCTCGATTTAAGTTACCCGCAGGCGCGGTAGATGCACATTGCCATGTGTTTGGGCCAGGTGAAGAGTTTTCGTATGCTCCAGAGCGCAAATATACTCCCTGCGACGCTAGCAAGCAGCAGCTTTTTGCACTGCGAGATCATCTAGGTTTTGAAAAAAACGTTATTGTGCAAGCCACCTGTCACGGCGCTGATAACCGTGCCATGGTGGATGCGTGCCGCGCGTCGCAAGGCAAAGCACGCGGCGTGGCCACGGTGCGCCGCAACGTCACAGACCAAGAGCTGCAAGACATGCACTCTGCTGGAGTGCGTGGAGTGCGTTTTAACTTTGTAAAGCGCTTGATTGACTTCACACCTAAAGATGAGTTGCTGGAGATTGCAACTCGCATTGCCAAATTCGGCTGGCACGTAGTGATTTATTTTGAAGCGGTAGATTTGCCTGAACTGTGGGACTTTTTTACGGCGTTGCCCACCACCATCGTGGTAGACCACATGGGCCGCCCCGATGTGAGCAAACCTGTGGATGGCCCAGAGTTTGAGCTGTTCGTTAAGTTTATGACCGAGCACCCCAATGTGTGGAGCAAAGTCACCTGCCCAGAGCGCCTGAGTGTGGCTGGCCCGAAAGCATTGCAGGGCGAGCGAAATGCGTATAAAGATGTGATCCCGTTCGCGCGTCGCATCATTGAGACCTTCCCAGACCGTGTGCTGTGGGGCACCGACTGGCCACACCCCAACCTAAAAGACCACATGCCCGATGACGGTTTGTTGGTCGACTTTATTCCACACATTGCACTAACAACAGAGCTGCAACGCAAACTGTTGGTGGACAATCCCACACGCCTTTATTGGAAGGATTAAGCATGTCATTGCATAAACCATATTTAGATGTGCCCGGCACGACGATGTTTGATATGGACGAGTCGCGCAAAGGTTACCATCTGAATCAATTTTGTATGTCACTCATGAAGGCTGATAACCGCGAGCGGTTTAAAGCTGACCAACGCGCCTATCTTGATGAATGGCCGATGACCGAAGACCAAAAACAAGCTGTGCTGGCTGTGGATTTGAACAAAGCAATCAAGCTGGGTGGCAATATATATTTTTTAGCCAAGCTAGGTGCTACGCATGGCCGCAGTTTTCAGCAAATGGCTGGCAGCATGACGGGCATGACCGAGGACGAATACAAAGCCATGATGGTCTCGGGTGGCAGATCTATCGAAGGTAACCGCGTAGTTGGTGAGGACGGCACGGCCCAAGCGCACCGTCAGCCACAAGGCCAAGCCAGTCAAAAAGGAAGCAAATAATATGGCCCGCATTACCGCAAGTGTTTTTACATCTCACGTGCCCGCCATCGGTGCAGCGATGGATTTAGGCAAAACTCAAGAAGCCTATTGGCAACCTTTGTTCAAAGGCTACGAGACATCTAAGCAGTGGTTAAAAGACAATAAACCCGATGTTATTTTGCTAGTGTTTAATGACCATGCCACTGCGTTTAGCCTAGAGATGATCCCCACGTTTGCCATTGGCTGCGCCGCCGAGTATGCTGTGGCTGATGAAGGCTGGGGGCCACGGCCAGTGCCAAAAGTCATCGGTCACCCAGAGCTGGCTGCACACATTACACAGTCTGTTATTCAAGATGATTTTGACCTGACGATTGTCAACAAGATGGACGTAGACCATGGCATGACGGTGCCACTGAGCTTGATGTGTGGGCAACCCGATGCTTGGCCTTGTCCGGTGATACCGATTGTGATTAACGTGGTGCAGTACCCAGTGCCATCGGGGCAGCGTTGTTTAAATTTGGGTAGGGCCATTCGCAAAGCCGTAGAGTCGTTTGACAAAGATTTGAATGTACAAATTTGGGGCACGGGCGGTATGAGCCACCAGTTGCAAGGCCCGCGCGCAGGCTTGATCAACAAAGAGTTTGACAACAACTTTATGAACACCATGATTGCCGACCCGCAAAAGCAAGCTGCTGTGCCGCATATTGACTATGTGCGCGAGGCTGGGAGTGAAGGTATTGAGCTGGTGATGTGGTTGACAGCGCGGGGTGCCATGGCCGACTTGAATGGTGGTAAACCGCCTAAAGAAGTGCATCGCTTTTATCACGTACCAGCGTCTAACACGGCGGTAGGCCATCTCATTTTAGAAAATCAACTATGAAAACAATTAAGGTGGCTCTAGCAGGCGCGGGTGCATTTGGCATCAAGCATATTGAAGGCATTAAAAACATTGACGGTGTTGAAGTTGTCTCTTTGATAAGCCGTGACTTAGAAAAAACCAAAGAAGTGGCCGTTAAGTACGGCATTGCCCACGTCACCACCGATTTGGCTGACAGCTTGGCACTCAAAGAAGTTGATGCTGTAATTTTGTGCACCCCTACGCAAATGCACGCAGCACAAGCGATGTCCTGCATGCAAGCTGGCAAGCATGTACAAGTAGAAATTCCGTTGGCAGACAGCTGGGCTGCCGCGCAGGCCGTGGTCGACATGCAAAAGACCACTGGCCTTGTGGCGATGTGTGGCCATACGCGCCGCTTTAATCCTAGCCACCAGTACGTGCACAAGCAAATTGCAGCAGGCAAGTTCAATATTCAGCAGATGGATGTGCAAACTTACTTCTTTCGCCGCACCAATATGAATGCTTTGGGCCAAGCGCGCAGCTGGACAGACCACTTGCTGTGGCACCACGCTGCGCATACGGTGGATTTGTTTGCCTATCAGTGCGGCAGCCCCATTGTGAAAGCTAACGCCGTGCAAGGCCCTATTCACCCCACCCTGGGCATTGCGATGGACATGAGCATTCAACTTAAATCGGCCAACGGTGCCATTTGTACCTTGAGCTTAAGCTTTAACAACGATGGTCCTCTGGGTACATATTTCCGTTACATCGGCGACACTGGCACATACTTAGCCCGCTATGACGATTTGTTTAACGGCAAAGACGAAAAAATTGACGTCAGCAAGGTAGATATCAGCATGAACGGTATCGAGCTGCAAGACCGTGAGTTTTTTGCTGCCATCCGCGAAGGGCGAGAGCCTAATAGCAGTGTGGGTAAGGTACTGGCGTGCTATAAAGTGTTGCATGACTTGGAGTTACAACTTAGCTAGGTTCGCCGTATGGGTAGCTTGCACAGCGGCTGCCCAAACCACCTATGCGCAAAATGCCAGCGAGGGTTGGCGCATTGTGCTCAATCAGCGGCAGGGCAACTGCGCTGCGTGCCATTCGGTTCCTAACGAAGCGGGTGTAAAAACTGGAATTCAAAGTACCTTTGGCCCGCCGCTGGATAAAGTGGCTTCTCGCTACGATGCGCCCACACTACGGCAGTGGGTGGTCGATGCGCGCAAGATCAACTCCAACACCCTTATGCCGCCCTTTAGTACGATTTTGACACCGCAGCAAATTGACGATGTACTTGCTGCGCTGCAAAGCTTGCGCTAACATGAATAGTTAACCTACACCTGCACTATGAATACCATCGCTTTGCAGCAACTCACATTTCGCCCAAGCGGTGCAGTGCTCGACATGGAGCCGCTGTCCGATACGGGCAACGCCATCCCCATTGGTGTGCGGCTACAAGCACCGGATGGTTTGCGGATTGCGTCGTTTGAGGTATTCGCACCCGAGAACCCTGAGCCTAAAATTTTAAGTATCAAGTTTGGTGCGCCTGTTGCCAGCTACCGCTTTGATACGCGCATACGGCTTGCCGCCAGCCAAGACATCTGGTTAGTTGCCAAGCTCACTGATGGCAGTTTGTTGGGTCACCACGCCCCCACAGTGCTGACATCATCAGCCTGTTTTGATGCAAGCTAAGCCATGGCTACCAACTTTCCTATGCGCTTGACTACCACAGGTGCTGTGTTGCCTGGTGCCACAGTGCAAGCGGTTCTGCTGATTGGTCACCCCATGGAGTCTGGCTTTCGCAATCTCGACTCTGGCCAGCGGGTACCTAAAAACGTGATTGAAAGCATCGTCGTGAGGCTAGATGCAGTTAATTTGCTTGAAGCGCGTATCGGAATTGGCATTTCGGCCAACCCTTATTTTGCTTTTGCAGTCCCATTGCCTGCGCAAATGTCACCCGGCGGGTGGCGATTGACAGTGGAGTGGCTAGACGACAAAGGCCAGCGCGGTGCCACTGAGCGCATGCTCATGGTTTGACCATGGCGCGTTTGCTGTTTTTACTACTCGCGTGCAGCGCACTATTGGGCGCGACAGACCACAGAACCAGCGGTAACAACTACCTTTCGGCGCAACTGCAGGCTTTGCAAAATGATACGCAGCGCAACCCGGCAGTGCTATGGCACGAGCGTGGGCTGGCCATGTGGCAATCACAATGCGTTCAATGCCACGGAGATATTAGTCAGCTTAAGCGCAGCGCAGCGACCTTTCCTCGCTTGAGGGCTGATGGAACGACACTGCACAATTTAGAAGATCAAATCAGCCACTGCTTGCAAAAACCTAAGGCCATTGCAGCAAAAGCCATAGATTCAACTAAGACGGAGCCAGCCGGCCCAAGGGTTAACTCAACCGAAGCCTCAAACGCCGAAAGCGATGCTGTGCTGAGCCTAAGTGCGGCCCTGCATCTGGCCGCTAAAGGGCAGAGTATTCAAGTCGGCCCTGAAAAGCTGTCTGCTAGCGAGGCTACGCAATGGCAATCACGTTTAAACAATGGGCGCATTCTTTACGAGGGCCGCATGGGCAAGATGAACCTGGCATGCATGCACTGCCATGACCAAAAAGTGGGTGCGCAAATGCGTGCAGACATCATTAGCCAAGGCCATCCTACTGGGTTTCCTATCTATCGCATGGGCTGGCAAACGATGGGTAGCTTTGAACGAAGGCTGCGGGCCTGCTACTCGGGCGTGCAATCGCCATTACCAGCGCCTGGCAATACTGACTTGCGTGATTTAGAACTGTTTATGAAAGTACGCGCCAACGGCATGGCATTAGATGGCCCCTCAATTCGCCGTTAAGTTGCCGTTAAGTCGCCGAAAATTTACAGTTAGCGGTGGATGTACTTATGAGGTTACTCAGGCAAAAGTAAAGCCTTGGTTTTTCAGCGGTAGTTGTCGTACAGGCTTGCCAGTGGCTGCAAAAATCGCATTGAGCACCGCCGGTGCCACTACACAAATCGTAGGCTCGCCCACACCGCCCCAAAAGTCGTACGTTGGCACAATGACGGTTTCTACTTTCGGCATTTCTTTGATTTTAACAATGCGGTAGGTGTCAAAGTTAAGTTCTTTCACCCGGCCATTTTCAATCGTGTTTTCACCAAAAAATGTGGCTGACAGGCCATATGCAACGCCACCTTCTACTTGCGCTGCAATTTGGTCTGGGTTCACGGCGTGGCCGCAGTTGGTGGCCAGCACCATGCGGTGCACTTTAATCTCGCCGTTGGCGCTGACAGACACCTCTGCAGTAGCAGCAGAGTAACTGCCATAGCCCATAAACTGTGCAATGCCGCGAAACACGCCAGCGGGCAGCGGTTTGCCCCAGTCACCCTTGTCTGCAGCTGCATTCAAAATGGCCAAATGCTTAGGATGGTTTTGCATCATTGCGCGGCGAAATGCTAATGAGTCTTTACCGGCCGCCTTGGCCACCTCTTCAATAAAGCACTCTGCATACACTGCGTTTTGGTTGGTGTTGACACCGCGCCACGGGCCTACAGGCACGTGGGTGTTGCGCATGACGTACTCGGTCAACAAATTAGGGATGGTGTAGCCAAACTGCGCATCGCCTTCGGTAGTTTTCCAAAAGCCTTGCAGTTGACGCTCGTCTTTACCGTCTTTGATGGCCAAGGGGTTGACGGTAGCATTAATCGACTGCCCCGATATGCGCACATGCAGGCCCACCAAATTGCCTTGCGCGTCTAGCCCAGCGCTCATCTTGGCTTGCGAGATAGGTCGATAAAAATCGTGCGCTTGGTCTTCTTCGCGGCTCCACAGCAGCTTGACTGGCGTGCCCATGAATTGTTTAGCAATGGCTGTAGCTTGGTGGACATAGTCTTGCGTACCACCACGGCGACCAAAGCCGCCACCCAAATCCATTTTGTAAATTTCGCACTGCGCCAGTGGTATGCCTGCAGCTTCAGCCAGCGCAGCGTGGGATGCCTCGCCGTTTTGGGTGGGAACCCAGCATTCAGCGCGTTGAATTTTTCCGTCAGGCCCTGCTGTCAGTTTAACGGTGGCGTTCATCGGCTCCATTGGGGCGTGGGCTAAGAATGGCGAGCCGTAGACGGCTTCTACTTTCTTGGCCGCTGCCGCTATAGCACCTAAGGCGTCGCCTTCGACACGGCCCGCTACGCTGCCCAGTGGCACTTGGGCAGTCAAGCCCTCGGCCAAATGAGCTGTAATGCTTGCGGTGTTGACTTTGCTGCTAGCGCCTTCATCCCACACCACGGGCAGCTTATCGAGCGCAGTTTTGGCGCGCCACCAAGTATCTGCCACTACGGCCACTGTGCTGGCGTTCACGCGCACAGCACCTTTAACACCGCGCATTTTTTTAATGGCAGTGTCGTCAAAGCTCACCATCTTGCCGCCAAAGACGGGGCAGTCTTTAATGGCTGCGCATAGCATGCCTTCAAATTGAATATCTGCACCGTACATCAAGCTGCCGTTGAGCTTTTCTGCGGTGTCTATGCGGGCCATGGGTTTGCCTGCAATAGCCCAGTCTTTAGGCGACTTTAAAGTGATGGTCTTAGCGTCGGGTGCCGTCAGCTTAGAGGCCGCCTCTGCCACTTGGCCGTAGCGCAATGTACGCCCGGTGGCGGTGTGGCTGATCACGCCTTGCTTAACACTCACATCGGCCACTGGCACCCTCCACTGGTCGGCAGCAGCTTGCATCAGCATCATGCGTGCGGCAGCACCGCCTTGTCGTACATACTCATGCGATATACGAATACCACGGCTACCGCCGGTAGACATTTCGCCCCATGCACGCTTGCGGGCTACGCTTTGGCCAGGCGTGGGCATTTCGGTGGTTACTTTTTTCCAGTCGCACTCCAATTCTTCGGCCACCAGTTGCGCCAAGCCGGTGCGTGTGCCTTGGCCCATTTCTGAGCGGGCAATACGGATCACGCAGGTGTCATCGGGTTTAACGACCACCCATACATTTACCTCGGCGGCTTCGCCATGGGTTTGCGCCAGCGCTGCTGCAGGCAGCAATGCTGGCAGACCAATAGCCAAGCCACCAGCAGCGATAGAGCCAGAGCCAATAATGAAAGAGCGAC
Organism: Polaromonas sp.; assembly: GCA_043747295.1. GTDB lineage: Bacteria > Pseudomonadota > Gammaproteobacteria > Burkholderiales > Burkholderiaceae_C > JAAFIP01. Next base: position 82,522 of record JAYTPK010000093.1, read on the forward strand.
GAGACAGGTTAGATAGTGTGTTCATGGTGTATCTCTTCCTGTTTATGCGGGGTGGGTATGGTCGCAAGCTGAAGATGTGGCAAAAGCTGTAGCCCCTGCAGCGGGCAGGGCGGCTGCCAATACCTGAAAAGCTTTTGCACCAGAGTGTTCAGAGGCATATAAACCCGTAAAGTCACCGCTGTAGCCATTAGCAGCTGCTTGGGCTTTATTGCCTGCAGCTAGGTGTATGGCCGCTCGAATACGCTGGTAAGTACCGCAGCGGCATATATTGGTCATGGCATCATCAATGTCTTTGTCAGTGGGCTTGGGGGTAGTTTTAAGTAAAGCCACCGCCGCCATAATCTGCCCCGACTGGCAGTAACCGCACTGCGGCACATCCACTGCAGCCCAAGCTTTTTGCACCGGGTGGCTGCTGTCCTTAGATAAGCCTTCGATGGTAATAATCGAGGTGCCGACCAAAGCTGATGCAGGAATAGAGCAAGAGCGTGCAGGTGCGCCGTTCAAATGCACCGTACAAGCCCCGCACTGGGCGATACCGCAACCATATTTAGTACCCGTCATGCCTAACACTTCTCGCAGCGCCCACAGCAGGGGCATGTCTGCTTCTACGTCTAGTTGTTTGTCTTGGCCGTTAATGTTGAGCGTGAACATGGCTGTCATCCTTTATGGTGGAGCTAGAAGTTATTGAGGTCAAGTCAAGTGATAATTTAAGCGACAATTCTTTATACTGCAAGTCAATTTTCACTGCTATAGACACTACCCTATGACACCTTTGAATTCACCCCGTAAAATCGCGCAATTTACAGTCAACCCTACTGGTTTAGGTTGCATGAATCTAGATCACGCTTATGGCCCCAGCGTGAGCGCAGAGCAGGGCGAGCGCGTGCTGCTAGGGGCCTTAGATGCAGGCTATGATTTTTTCGACACAGCCACCTTGTACGGTGGTGGTAAAAACGAAACCCGCATAGGACAAGTCTTAGCTAAGCATCGCAACCGTTATGTGCTGGCCAGTAAATGCGGTATGGCGATGGTGCAGCAAAACGATGGCTCATTCAAGCGGGTGATCGACGGCCGCCCCGCCACGATTAAAAAACAGTGTGAAGACAGCCTGCGCCGCTTAAATACTGATGTGATGGATCTGTACTACTTGCACCGCTGGGACAAAAACGTGCCGATTGAAGACACTGTAGGTGCCATGAGTGACTTGGTGCGTGAAGGCAAAATACAGACCATCGGCCTAAGCGAAGTGGGACAAGCAACATTGCGCAAAGCCCATGCCGTGCACCCCATTGCGGCCTTGCAAACCGAGTACTCGCTGTGGACACGTGATGCTGAGATAGCCGTGCTGAAAGTCACGCAAGAGCTAGGCATTGCCTTTGTAGCTTTTAGCCCTGTAGCACGCGGTTTTTTGTGTGGTTTGCGTGATTTAAGCGGTTTAGATGCCAAAGACATTCGCCGCACGATGGGGCGTTTTCAGGCAGACAATTACGCTGCCAATTTGAAACTACAAGACAACTACGCGCGTATTGCACAGCAGCTAGATTGCACCCAGGCTCAACTGGCACTGGCTTGGCTATTGCACCGCGCACCTCATATCGTGACTATTCCAGGTACGACCCGGGTCGAGCATATGCAAGAGAATATTGCTGCGCAAAATATCTCTCTAAGTGCTGACACTATGCACCAGCTAGACATGCTGATCAACCCCACCAGTGTCAAAGGCATGCGCTATGACCCTCAGTCTCAGTCTGAAGTGGACACTGAGCACTTGACCTAGAAAAATCCAAGTAGCTATTACAATAATAGCAACATAAGCAATAAATACTTGGACTATCTGCCGATTTGGCAGGTAAAACACTGCTTTAAACAGTTTGATGCCTAAACACTAGTAGCGCTTCGCAAGTCCATTGCGCTAGTTCTGCAATATGGGCTATCTGATCGTTAGCCGTGGCCGGCCAAGTGTTTTGATTGCAGTTTATCTCCAATGCGTAGCATGCGGCTACCAAGCTGCGTGCGCCAACATTTGATGCCGCACCTTTGAAGGCATGCAAGGCCAGCGACAAGTCAGCTGGCACGCAGTGCACCAGGGTAGCTTCAATAGCTTGTAAGCGCATAGGCACGTCGGCAACAAAAAGGGCAATCACGTCACGCGCCATGGTGCGGCGGCTGTCGTCAAATTCTTTGAATTGGTCCAAGCGCGTCCAATCAATTAAGCCGGACTGGCTGGCAGGAGCGCTAGGGCCGAGGCTAGGGCCAAAGCCAGGGCCAGGAACAGGCAAACCGTCGGGTATTGATAGACTGGAAACAGAACTATTTTCAGGGTTGAATGCGTAACGTTCCAGTGCAACTGCTAGCTCGTCGATGCGCAGTGGCTTGGGTAGAAAACCCGGCATACCTGCATCAATACAACGCTGGCGGTCTTCTTCCATCACCGAGGCCGTCAGCGCTATCATGGGCGGTGCTGCCAAGCCATAGGTGCTGATGATCTGCCGAGCCGCTGTGTAGCCGTCCATAACAGGCATGTTGGCATCCATCAAAATAGCGGCATACGGCTGCTGCGTTGCAAAAGACTGCTCCACCATCGCTACAGCCTCTTGGCCATTGCGCGCGGTGCTGGCCTCGTAGCCCAGCTTGGCCAGCATGGCTAAGGCCACCTTAAGGTTGACTGCGTTATCGTCGGCAACCAAAATATGTTGGTGCTTAGCTAATATGGCAGAGTTGCTGGTAGTGGTTGGTGCGGGCGCGGTATGCGTATTACTAGCGCGAATCATCGCGTCAAATAACTGCGATTGGCGATAAGGTTTGAGTAATACAGCATCAAAAATAGCCGCGACATCAGCCGATGGAGCCATGCCTGATGTGAGCAGTACGATATTGGCTTCTGGTTGGGACAAGCGCAGAGTTTTGGCAAAATCATAGCCATCCATATCTGGCATGTGCATATCCACCACCACAACTTTGGCAGTGTGGGTAGCCAGCCAATCTAAGGCATTTTTTGCACGTTCAAACTGAACCGTATGCATTCCCCAACGCTTGACTTGTTTGTCCAAGATGCGCAGGTTCAGCGGCGTGTCGTCAATCAGCACTGCGCGTTGGCCGTTTAAGCTGGCCATGTAGTACGACGATGTATCCGATGGCTCTTGCGCATCGGCGCGTTGCATCTGTGCTGTAAACCAAAAAGTTGAACCCTGACCTAGCACTGACTCTAGCCCTACCGTGCCACCCATAAGGTGCGCTAAACGCTTGCAGATAGCCAGGCCCAAGCCAGTGCCGCCATAGCGGCGCGCAGTCGAGGTGTCTACCTGGGTAAATGACTGGAAAAGGGCGTCTTGCCTGTCTAGCGGAATACCTATACCCGTGTCTTTGACACGAAATTCAAGTAATGCAATATCCGAGCTGTCTGAGCTTTTTAAAGCGGTTACGCTCACCACTACTTGACCTTGATCAGTAAATTTGATTGCATTATTGATAAAGTTCAGCAGTACTTGGCGTAGCCGTGTTACATCACCACATACCCATGCGGGCACATCATCGGCCACGTCGATCAAGAGTTTTAATTTTTTCTCACGTGCACGCGTTGCTGCAATATCACATGCATCTTCAATGGCAGTTTGTAGATTCAGTGGCTCATTTTCTAAGTCAAGTTTGCCAGATTCGATTTTAGAAAAATCCAAAATGTCGTTGATAACCCCTAGCAGTTGGTCGCTAGACACCTGCATGGTGTGTAGATAGTCTTTCTGCTCCACGTTCAAAGGCGTGTCGGCCAACAAACTGGTCATGCCCACCACACCGTTCAACGGTGTGCGGATTTCGTGGCTCATGGTGGCTAAAAACGATGCTTTGGCGCGCGCAGCGGCAAGGGCGTCTTCGCGCGATGCTTCCAACTCTTGGGTGCGTTGCTCGACACGTTCCTCTAAATGCTCGTTTGCATCGCGCAAAGCCAGGGCTTGTTGTTCGATCTCTGCGCGTTTAGCCTTAATCTCCAGCGCGCTGTCGTGCATGGCTAGCGACAAAGTGCGCACCTCTGCAATTTGCGCCTTGCCTTGCACTTGGGGTACCAGCCCCTGGCCTAATGCTTCGGCAGCTTCAGTCAGTCTGGCAAAGCGGCGGCTTAAGCTATAGGCAAACCAAGTGGCTGCAACAGCGCCTAAGGCCAATACCATCAATGTGACGTAAACAGATTGTTGTATCGAGCGGCGCGTCTCACCTGCAAAATCTCTGTCTGGGGCGGCCACAATCATGTTCCACTGCAACCCCTCAGACTTGCCAAATGGACGCATGGCGGCAATGATTTTTTCGTTGTCAATTGGGTTGACAAACGACTGCATTTTTATGGCGTCGCTATCCGTTGCAGGACGCTGCTGTAACGCGATGAATGCAGCGTAGGCCTGGCGCATCGTTGGATTGATGCTCTCGCTGGGCTTGAGACGCCTTAACTGGCCGTCTACGGAAGTGAATAAATCTTCTGCGGTCGACGTGGCTACCAAATAGCCTTGTTCGTCCACTAGCATGGCTATGCCGTTGTCACTTATTTTTTGTGCCTGCAGGCGCTGGGTTAAAGTTTTAAGAAACAAATCAACACCGACTACACCAAAGATTTGACCTGAATCGTCAATCACGGGTTGGGCCAAGGTCACTAGCAACTGGCCTGTCGAGGCGGATGGATAAACCGTTGTGTAGGTGCGGGCCTTTTTGGCCACCGCGCCGCTGTACCAAGGCCGTAAGCGGGGGTCGTAAGGTTTGGCCTCAGGCGCCAGCTCTTGGCTGCGGTCCAGAGACTGGCGTGCAGCAAAATATCGCCGGGTTTTCTCCTGTGCAGGTTTAACGTGTATTTTCAGACGATCCTGTGCGGCATCACCGGTGTCTTGCACGCCGTAGAAAGCGCCCTGTGCGTCGCCAAAATACAAAAACGATACCTCAGGCAACATGCGCGCTAGCGAGAAAGCAAGGCCTTCAAAAATCTGCGGCTGCGCCATCATGTTTTTTACATTGGCGCTTTGCTCGGCAGTGGGTTGTTTGCGCAGCAGGCCGTTAAGCAGGGAGTGCGCTTGCTGTAAATGCGTCTCAGTGTCTAGCTGCACTCGATAGGCTACGTCATTAATAATTTTATTGGACAGCTTGTCGACGTTTTGCAGCGTGCTGGTGTACATCAATCCTCCCACTAACGTGGCAGGCAGCAAGGCAAATACCAAGAGGCTACAAATTAGTATCGTGCGCAGACGCCATGCGCGTGGCGGGATGGGTGTAGAGATAGGGTGATCAGATCGGGACATAGGTAAACACAGGTCAGTGCTCTGATCTTGCCTGTATGCGTTGCGCTTTACCAGCATAGATACTCAGCTTTGAGGCAAAGCGCACAGTTAGATCACGCAAAGTAGCTTTTTATTGACTAGGACTGCAATACAGTGTATCCGCCTAAAGCTCATTTACTACACAGCAAAGCGGGCCAATGAGCTATTTTGTTTGCGCCATCAACCAATCTCTGAAACTCACCAGCGGTGCCAAATGACTTTTGCCCTCTGGGTAGCACAGGTAATAACCGCTGCTATCGGCGTAGCCATCGTCCAGTGGGGCCGACACCAAGGCTGCGCAAATCACCTTGGATTAAACTGCGTCTATGCCATTGATAAGTTCTGTAGACGGCACCACGCCTGTGGTGCTAGATTCCCCGCACAGCGGCACGCATTACCCAGAAGATTTTGGCTATGTGTGTGACCTGGCCACCTTACGCCGTGCCGAGGACACGCATGTAGAAAAACTCTATGCCTTTGCGCCCGCACTGGGCTGCGCCTGGGTGGAGGCGCATTTTCCGCGCAGCTACCTGGACGCTAACCGCAATACCACCGAGGTAGACTTTGACATGCTGGCCGACCACTGGCCGCATGCTGATGCGTCAAATGACCCGGCCGTGCTGTCTAAGCTGCGCTTAGGCAAAGGGCTGATCTGGCGCATGACCGATGACGGTGTTCCCTTGTATGGTCGCCGCCTAAGTGTGTCCGAGGTAGAAGACCGCATTGCCAGCTGCTGGCAGCCCTACCACGCGGCCGTGGGTAAGGCGATTGAAGCTGCACATGCACGCCACGGCTACAGCATCCACATTAACTGCCACAGCATGCCGGCAGTGTCTAGCAGTCACGCGACTGATTTTCCCGGCTTGCAGCATGCAGATTTTGTGCTGGGCAACCGTGACCACATTACTGCAAGCCAAGCCTTGGTGCTGCAGATGCAAGCACTGTTAAAAAGCTTTGGCTACAGCGTAGAGGTTAATCACCCCTACAAAGGCGTTGAGCTGGTGCGCCGCTATGGCAACCCCGCGCAGCATCGCCACAGTGTCCAAGTAGAAATTAACCGCAAGCTGTATATGCATGAGGATACCTTGGAGATGCACGAGGGCTTTCATACGCTGCAAAACCACCTGCAGTCGATGGTCAAGCGTCTGCTAGCCATTGACCCTAGAACACTCTAAAACCCTACACGGGCCGTGTTAATTGCGCTGTGCTGCGCTGACCGCCCTAGCCCACAGGCATTAACATAGCGCAATGATCACATTTTTTAGCGAAGACCATGTGCTGCATGCGCCCGAGTATGAGTTTTACCGGGGCCAGCGTGTGCCATGTTTTGAAAAACCCGTGCGCGTTGACTATGTGCGCACCCAGCTGCTAGCGCGTGGCCACACGCTGCGCGCGCCTGATGCCGACAGCAGCGACGTTTTAAAACAAGTGCACACGCCGCGCTATTTGCAGTTTATGCAAACTGCATGGGCGCAGTGGCTTGCCCTAGATGCCGCCAACGCTAACCAGCAGCCATTTCCGTCTGTATGGCCCACTCGCACACTGCGTAGCGACGTGGTGCCCGACAACTTTATTGCTCAGCTTGGATTGTTCTCCATGGACAATGGCACGCCGCTGGTGGCCGGCACTTGGGCTGCTGCTAAGGCGGGTGCTGACGCTGCGGCCAGTACCGCAGCCTTGATTCTTCAAGGTCAGCGAGCCGTGTTTTGTGCCACCCGTCCACCTGGTCACCACGCAGGGGCTGACTTTATGGGTGGTTATTGTTTTTTAAACAACGCTGCCGTGGCGGCACAAGCGCTGCTAAATTCTGGCAATTCACGCGTAGCTATTTTGGACGTGGACTACCACCACGGTAACGGCACGCAAAGCATTTTTTATGACCGCGCTGATGTGCTGTTTACCAGCATCCACGGCAGCCCACTGACTGAGTATCCGTTTTACTTAGGGCATGCAGATGAGTTGGGTGCGGGTGCAGGCGAGGGCTTTAACCTGAACTTGCCTTTGCCTGCGGGCAGCGACAACGTAGCGTGGTTTGCCGCGCTCGACGCCGCTTGCCGCCGCATCGCACAGCACGGTGCACAGGCGCTGGTAGTGTCGCTGGGGCTAGACACGTTTGCCGGCGATCCAATATCAAAATTCAAGCTGCAAAGCGATGACTTTACCCGCTTGGGCGAACGCATTGCTAAGCTTGGCCTACCAACGATTTTTGTTTTAGAAGGCGGCTACGCTGCTGCTGAACTGGGCATAAACGCGGTGAATGTGCTTGAAGGATTTGAGGGCGCATGACTGAAGCAATCACCGTGTGGGCCAAGCATTGGACAAAGTAGATGTCGTTGTGATAGGTGCAGGCATAGTGGGCCTGGCCGTGGCACGCGCGCTGGCGCTGCAAGGCCGCGAGGTCATCGTGATTGAAAAAGAACGCTCTATTGGCCAAGGTGTTAGCTCGCGCAATAGCGAAGTGGTGCATGCAGGGCTGCAGTACGCGCCCGGCTCACTTAAAGCGCAGCTGTCAGTGCGCGGTAAACAGCTGCTGTACGTCTACTGCCCTGAGCGTGGCGTCAACATCAGCCAATGCGGCAAACTGGTGGTAGCCACTGACCCATCGCAGCACGACGCGTTACGCCAAATGCAAGCCAAGGCCACGGCCAACGGGGTGCCCACCCACTGGCTAAGCGCAGCCCAAGCCACGGCCTTGGAGCCTAACCTTTTCTGCACCGCTGCATTGCATTCGCCCACCACTGGCATTGTTGACAGCCATGGCCTGATGCTGGCGTTCCAGGGCGATGTAGAAAACGCTGGCGGCATGGTGGCGGTAGGCACACAGGTGCTGTCAGTGCAGTTGCAAACTAAAAATTATCAAGCTAATACCGATAATGTCCATGTAATTACTGCTCAGGCAGCTACTGAATCTGTAGCGACTACCTTGCAAGTCAATACTGTAATTAACGCGGCCAGTTTGCATGCTTGCGCCTTAGCAAGGTGTTTTCAGGGTTTAGCTGCGCAGCATATTCCGCAAGAGTTTTTTGCCAAAGGCAGTTATTACAGCTTGGCAGGCAAGTCACCTTTTAGTCAGTTAATCTACCCCGCACCGCAAGACGCATGGCTAGGTGTCCACGTTACGTTAGACCTGGGCGGCCAGTCCAAATTTGGCCCTGATTTAGAGTGGATTGACGTTCAGCACGCCGATGATATTGACTACGCTGTAGACCCAGCACGGGCCGATCAGTTCTATGCCGCAGTGCGCAAATACTGGCCTGCATTGCCTGATGGTGCATTAGTACCCAGCTACAGCGGCGTGCGCCCCAAAATCTACGGCCCCGGGATGAGTGCACCCGATTTTCGCATCGACGGCCCACTGGTGCATGGCGTGCAGGGCTTGGTCAACCTGTTCGGCATCGAATCACCCGGGCTGACCAGCAGCATGGCTATGGGTGAGTATGTTGCCAATATGCTATTGAATCAATAGCTGCTTGAGTAATAGATACTTGGACTACGGGCAGTTTTCATTGGTAAATGGTGCCTTTATGGCTCAAAATGGCATGGTTTGATGGTTTGTGTGTCCCAAGGCTTACCATTGCAACCTATGCTGCCTTGCTACGTTTTACTTGATCTTGAAACCACCTGCGTGGGTGCACAAAACCCAATTGCAGCTGATTAAACTACCTGCAGTAGTGTAGATAAATTCTTTAAAACCGCTTGTATTGCGTGGGGCAATAAGCGCGGTCAATATCAGGGCTGCGCAGCGCGGCGTGCTTGGTCACTCGGCCCGCCGTGCGCTTGCGCCACATGCGAAACGAGCTGGCCTTCATCTGGCGGCGCATCAGCGCCACTACAGCAGATTCGTTCAGCCCAAACAGCTTCTCAATGGCATCAAACGTGGTGCGGTCTTCCCATGCCATTTCAATAATGCGCGAGATGTCTTCAGGGCTTAAAACCTCGGGGATGATGATGGGGTATTTGTCTGCGCTGTTCATAAGTTTTGTATCATACTGGCAGCCACATAACCCGTCACCACTATGCCCATTCAAAAAACCGGTTTCAAAGGTAACAAAGCCAGCCTGCCCAGCAAGCCGTGCACCGTATGTGGGCGCGATATGGTGTGGCGTAAAAGCTGGGCCAAGAACTGGGCTGAGGTCAAATATTGCTCAGACGCTTGCCGTGCAAACGCCAAAGGGCAATTAAAGAAACCAAACTAACACGATGTGGGCCGGGTCACAGCGGGTCTAAGTACAGCAGCACCGTGACCGCAAAATAATCTACCCTGTGCAGCGCGCTGCGCTGGTTGATCATCGTCTCTTGGCTGGTCATACTGATGGCGTAGTTGCGTTCACCTGCTTGGTAGGTGCCGTAGGTGCGCTGCGCACGCACATCGGGTGGCACTGACTCCCAGCCGCAGCAAATAAAGCGCAGCCTGGGCATGCCCGCAGTTCTGACCAGATGGGCCTCTACCGGCCCCGCGAAAGCACCTTTGACGCGGTAGTCGCTTTGCAGCGCGGCCACGCCAAACAAACGTACTGGTTTGCAGCCAATAAATTCAAGGTTCTTGGGCTTTTGGCCTAACTTGGCCAAAAAATCTGCACACAGCGGTGGGCCTGAGCGTGCCGACGCACTAGGCACAACGGCCTGCGCCCAGCTGCTGGCGCACACCAGCGCTACACACAGCGCTGCCTTAAATGCGGCACTGACACGCTGACACACGCAGCGGATTAAAAAACTATTCGCTACTAAATACATAGCTACATAAGTAATGAATACTTGGACTACAGAGGGTTTTTGATGGTAAAAAGCACCTAAACACATTCCATACTACATCAGACATAAAAAAACCACCCGAAGGTGGTTTTTTGTCCCTTGCGACCTGTCGTGTTGCATTACGCCAAGTCGTAACGGCCCAAGTTCATCACCTTGGTCCACGCCATCGGCGACGAAATCAAGCGCCGCCAAAGCGGCGTTGCTTCGCAAGAAAGTGCGCTGGCTGCGAAGCGGTAAAACGCTGTGGGCTCTTAAGCCATGTGGTCGTATACGGTTTTTTCAAAGTTCAGATAACCTGGTACTGAAACACCGTCAACAAATGGCAAAATTTGTGTGCCCCACATGCCGCCCACTTTGTTCTTGCGGTCAATCCAATAGTACAAATTAGCCAGGCCCGCCCAGGCCACTGCGCCTGCGGGTCGGCCAGTGGGCGCCCGCTGGTCGTTGACCATCCAGGTGTAACCCCAAGATTTGGGCATGCCGGGGAAAAATTCAGCATCGTTAGACAAACTTGCAATTGCGCCTGGCAGCATTTTGATCTTCATGTCACCCAGCGAGTTGGCAGTCATAAGGTCTACTGTTTCAGCTTTGAGCACACGTGCACCGTTGGCCGCCGCGCCATCATTAAGCACCATGCGTATAAACTTCATGTAGTCGCCGATGGTGGAATACAAACCGTGACCGCCCATGTGCTGTTCGGGCACTTGCGTAAGTTCAAAGTCTGACATGGCGCTCATCACACCTTCAGAGCTGCGCGCATGCATGGAAGCGCGACGAGCACGCATAGACGGCGACATGGTAAAGCCTGTGTTGTCCATGCCCAGTGGCGTAAAGATGCGCTCGCTCATCACATCGCCTAAGCGTTTGCCGCGCACGGCCTCTACCACCTTGCCAACCCAGTCAATGTTGCTGCCATATTCCCAAGCGGTGCCGGGGTCGTGCATCAGCACAGAACGCATAGACGCCATGCTGGCAGTGACTACGCTGGGCACATTTTTCGCCGCGCCGTACTTGACCAAGTCGTGGTTAAAAAAGTCGTAGCCAAAACCAGCCGTGTGAAGTAGCAGCTGGCTGACGGTAATGTCTGATTTGGGTGGGCGTACCTTGGGCGCACCATGCGCATCGAATCCATCCAGCACCATGATGTCGGCGATTTCGGGCACGTACTTTTTAGCCGCATCGTGCAGGCCAATTTTGCCTTCTTCAACCAACTGCATCACGGCAACGCCCGTCACCGCTTTGGTGCAAGAGAAAATCGCCATCACGGTGTCGGTTGTCATGGGGGCAGCTTGGCTTAAGTCGCGCTTGCCAAAAGCACCTTCATACATAGTGGTGCTGCTGTTGGTGGCCATAGCCACTACCCCGGGCACGCCGTTGGTCCGGTTGACAGTGCCTTGTAGTACTGCGTCGGCTGCCTGACTGAATCCTTGTTTCATTGCGAGCTCCAGTGGGTTTAACGTGCAGTGGTTTAAAAGAAAGCCATGGTGCGCACCTCAATGCTCTCGCGTTTTAGGGCGTTCGGTGGGGTGCTGGGGTCTTCAAACGCGGTGTGGCCCATAAAGCGGGCGCGGCCATCGGTCTCGGAGTCGTATGTTTTAAGCAGCAAAGCCTGCGTAGGCTCCATGTGTGGAAAGTACACCCAGTGGTGCGCGGGTGAATGCCGCATCACGTAAATTTCACCTGTGCGTTCTTGGTATTT
>JAYTPK010000094.1:0-9889 GCA_043747295.1 Polaromonas sp.
GTGGCGGCTGGCCGCTACGGGTATGATGTTTGCGCTGTGCTTGGGTTTGCTCGGTGCATCAGATGCACGCTTGGGCCTTCGGGGGCTGCTGTCGAGTGCACGCCTGCCTTGGGCACCGGCTGCGTCGCAAACTGCGGCTGTGGCGGTGCTGGCTTGTTTGGCCTTGGCGACTTACATTACCCAGCAAGCAGCCGAGTGTGAGCAAAAAATCGTCACCGCTGTGAAGATGGCTTTGTCCATATCGCAAAGCGGCAACCCCAACAGCCCTAAAAACGATAAAACCAAAGCCGAGATGATGCGCCTGGCGCGCGAGGGTATTGCCATTAACCCGCACTACCGCAAGATCACCCCCATGCTGGGCGATGAGCTGGCCAAGTGGGGCGACTGGAAAAACGCTACTTGGGTATGGGAAAGCGTAGTGGGTTCACGCCCATATGTAGTGGCCATCATGAGCAACGTAGCACGCGGCAAAGCCCAAGAGGGTGATATTCCGGCTGCGCTTGGTTATTTGGAGCGTTCTAAAAAAATCCAACCCAAAGCGGTCAGCGTACGGTCGTTAGAAGTCATTTTGCTGAGCCGCAGCAACCGCGAAGCGGAGGCTTTAAAGTTGTCTAAAGTGGCTTTTGCAGACAATACGCTGGACATTGACATGATGAACGCAGCGCACATATTGGCCGTTCGTGCCAGTGATTTTCCGTTTGCCATTGAGGCAATGCAAATGCGCAATAAAGTCTACCCCGCTCAATCTGTGGATGGTTTTCTCAAAATTGCGGGCATTGAGCTGACTTATCAAAAAGACGAAGCCAAGGCGCTAGACAACTACCGCCAAGCCTACAACCTATCGCAAAAATCGCCCCAAATATTGGCCCAAATACCGCCTGCGCTGCAAGCTAAGCTTTAACCAATTAACGGTTGGGTGGACTAAAGCGGGCTGACCGTCAGCCTCTTTAGGCTGCTGGGCGGGCAGTGGGCCATTGCAGGCCCTGTCGCACACTAGAAGGCGCTGCGCCCGCCGGGTGATAGTGCGTAGTCTCTTGCAGCCGCAGCCGGCCATCGCGGTGCAGCAGCACACATAGGCTACTGCGCGTGCCATAGGTGGCAGCCACGCTGTCTCTGGGGTGGCGTACAAATACACTGGATAAATCTCGCTCCAAGTCGATGGGCACGCCTGTCTGCGGCAAGAGGTGGTCGGCAGCGACGGTGCTGTCTTGCAAGGCCAGCTGAAGCCGCTGCAGCAAACCATCTTCGCTGTGCACACGCGTCTGCGTACTATCCAACTGTATCAACGCACTGCGCACAGCGTCACACAGCGCCAATGTTTTAGGCCATGGTGTGTTGAGGGCGGCATTAGACAGGCCGATCACACTGCCTGGCGATATTGCCTGAAGCGTATTTGCTATATTTTTCATAGCTGTCTGAGCAATAGATACTTGGACTACTGGCTGATTTGATGGGTAAATAGGTTGCAGGGCTTGGTTAGTTACGTAGTGGCAAGTCTGGCTGGCCCAGTCACCCATGATCAGGTTAAAGCCTTCGTACGCGGCAGGTGTTTGCTGCGCCGTCCAGCTTTGGGCTGTGGCGCTGCTGCTTAGCCAGCTGACTACTAACTCGCCTCGGCTGGGGGGCTTTGCTGACGGGCTGGCAACAGAATTCTCGGTACTTGCTGTATTGGCAGAGCCTTTGCGCACATTGGTGAGCATGGCAAAGCGGCCGTTAGGTGTAAAGCCCATCCACGTACCGCCGCCCTGCAGGTCGCGCCCGCTGATGATGGTGTGGCCAATGCCATGGGCTGCGTCATGGCCTGAGCGCCACTGCGCCAGCGGTGCCGTGGGGCGCTTAAGAAACTCGTCGCGGTTAGCGGCGATCACTAAGGGGTAGTCGGGGTGCATACCCCAAGCCATGGCGATCAAACACATGACAAATGTGCCCTCGCCAATTGGCTTAAATGTCTAGCAGCAGCGCATAGGGCAGGGCCTGCAGTTGCAGTGCTGGCCCGTCAGCGGCTCCTAGGCTCAGGCGCGGGCTGTCGGCGGCGCTGGTTTGCATAGACACCACGGCCAGCCAAGGCACAGTAGCGTCCAGGCCTGCACCAGTCATATCTGCTGCAGGCTGGGGCGCGGCGCTGGCCACCATGCCGCAGGGCTGCTCAGCATCTCGGCTGTCAAAAATCTCTTGCCCAGCAGCCAGCGGTACAGCGCTGCTGACGATATACGCACGGCGCTTTAAGGTGCCGCGAAACTGGCTACGCGCCACCACCTCTTGGCCGGGGTAGCAGCCTTTTTTAAAGTTCACGCCGCCAATCGACTCGTAATTGAGCATTTGCGGCACAAAAGCGTCTGCAATCGGCGTGGTGATGTGGGCGATGCCTGAAGTGACTTCAAGATAAGCCCATGCATTTAACGCATAGGCGTGTGCAGGCGTATCTGCAGGCTCAGTGTTGGGCGCAGCTACAGGGGTAATACGCAGCGCGCGTAGCACTGCAGCACCCAAGTGATGGCCTGCAGGCAGTTGTACCGTGATTTGGGTGTCATTTCGGCCAATAGTCCAAGCATTCATTGAATTTGTAGCTATAGAATTGATAGTATCTGTAGAATCGTCAACAGCTTTGCCACTAGCTGCAAGTCCTGCCACGCCCTGCACATCAAACAACGCCGTGGCGTCAGTCAGTTTGCACTGCGCGCGCAGTACAAACATTTGCAATCGTTTCAAAGTCGCTGGCAGAACACTGGTGCTGCACAGCAGCAAAATATCCTCGTGGGTAATTTTCAGCAGCACAAAGCTTGCCAGCATGCGCCCTTTGGCAGAGCACCAAGCCGCCAGCCGCGCCTCAGACAGCCCCAGCAGGGCCACATCCTGGGTTAGCTGGCCCTGTAAAAACTTGACCACATCGGCCCCTTGCGCGCGAATCACACCCAGCGGGCCGCCGGGCGCGTTCAAACTCACTGACACATCTAAACTGGATTTTGTGGCTTCTTGCATGGTTGCATTATCGCGCCCCGTTATCATCCCTACCTAGAAGATTTTTTTGCCACACCATGCCGCAGCCTTTTTACCAAAACCAACCTACCCCTGTCCCAACCCCTGGCGGTATGCAAGGCGTGTCCCTGCTCAAAATCTTGGCACTGCTGGCGCTGCTGGCTGGCGTAATGGCCGCTGCAGCTTGGTGGTGGGTGCGCCAGCCTATGGCACTGCCCGTGGGGGTTGAATCGGTCAGCATAGTGCTACCCGCAGGTACCTCGGCACGGGGCGCGGCGCAGGCCGTGGTGGACGCTGGTGTGGGCACACCACCTAGCGCGTTGTATTGGTATTTTCGCGCCTCGGGCAAGTCCGGTGGCTTAAAGGCGGGTACCTACGAGGTAGAGCAGGGCGACACACCGCAAAAGCTGTTGGCCAAGCTGTTCAGCGGCGCCCAGTCGCTGCGCAGCGTGACTTTGGTAGAGGGCTGGAACATTCGCCAAGTGCGCGCCGCGCTGGCCAAAGCCGAGCACCTAAAGCCCGACAGCCAAACCATGACCAACGAGGCCTTGATGACCAAGCTAGGCCGCCCGGGCGTGCACCCCGAAGGCAGGTTCTTCCCCGACACCTACAGCTATGCCAAAGGCACCAGCGACATCGTGGTGTGGCAAGCGGCCCTGCGCAACATGGACAAGCAACTGGCCGCAGCCTGGGAGGCCCGAAAAGCCGACACGCCATTGAAAACCCCCGAGCAAGCCTTGATCTTGGCCAGCATTGTGGAAAAAGAAACCGGTAAACCCACAGACCGCCCCGAGATCGGTGGCGTGTTCACTAACCGCCTGCGCATTGGCATGCGCCTGCAAACCGACCCCACGGTGATCTATGGCCTAGGCGAGACTTTTGACGGTGATATCCGCAAGCGTGATTTGCTGACCGACACGCCCTACAACACTTACACGCGCAGTGGTTTGCCGCCTACGCCTATTTCTATGCCGGGCAAAGCATCACTCTTGGCCGCCGTGCAGCCAGCGGATACCAAGGCGTTGTATTTTGTGGCGCGTGGCGATGGGACAAGCCAGTTCAGCGCTACGCTGGCTGAGCATAATCAAGCGGTGAACAAATTTATTCGGGGGCAGTGACAGTGTTGGCTTGTTTTCTGTCGGACGTGCTTTTTGCTGATAGTTACGCGCAGGCTTGGTCGCTTCGGCACGGGTGGGTCTGCATCACCCGCCCTCATACTGGGGTACCAGAAATCGGTCGGTCGACGCAGACCCACCCGCGCCGTGACCGAGGTGACGCACTAAAGGTAGCGTTGGCGAATTCTTGTTTTTCCATACCGATAGCGCGCTACCATGGTCGCGGGGGAGATCGCGTGTGCAAATCGACCGATTTCTGGTACCCCAGTATGAGGGCGATTTGCATACGCGGTCTCCCCCGTAGGCAAGCAAGCGGTCAAAATTAACAATCTGAGTCATTAACAAAACAATGAAAAAAGGCATCTTTATCAGCTTTGAAGGCATCGACGGCGCAGGCAAATCGAGCCACATCAGCGCTCTAGCCACTGCGTTAAGTGCGCAGGGACAGCAAGTGGTGCTCACCCGCGAGCCTGGCGGCACACCGCTGGCTGAGCGGCTGCGCGAGATGATCTTGCACGACAGCATGGACCCGCTGACAGAGGCCCTGCTAGTGTTTGCAGCGCGGCGTGAGCATGTGGTGCACGTCATAGAGCCAGCCTTGGCACGCGGCGATGTGGTGCTGTGCGACCGTTTTACTGATGCCAGCTTTGCCTACCAAGGCGCCGGGCGTGGGTTTGATCTGAAAGTGCTCTCGTTTTTAGAGCATTCGGTGCAATACTCAGCTGCGCTAGCGGCCCAAAGCCCAGATACTTTAGGCATTAGGCAACCTGATTTAACCGTGTGGTTTGATGTGCCACCTGGTGTGGCAGCCCAGCGCTTGGCTGCTGCACGCACGCCCGACAAGTTTGAATCGCAGTCGGTAGCTTTCTTTGAACGCGTCGTCACTGGCTACGCCGCCCGTGCGGCAGAACAACCCCAGCGCTTTGCCCGTATCAATGGCCACCAGGCTATCGACGCTGTACGCGCTGATGTGCTGGCCGCCGTGCGTGCCAAAGGATTTTTGGTATGAGCGGTGCCATCGACACCAGCGCTGCCACCAGCGCCACTGTCATCGACAAAGCTGCGTCCACACAACTCGCCCCGTGGCTAGCTACACAGCGCGATGCACTGCTGGCTCAACGCGGGCACGCTTGGCTGCTGCATGGGCCATCTGGCTTGGGGCAGTACGAAATAGCACTGAGTTTGGCCCAAGCGTGGCTGTGCGAAGCGCCCGGCAAAGCAGCTACTGATGCCGCCTGCGGCCAGTGCCCCAGCTGCCACATGATCGCTACCCATGCGCACACTGATCTGGTGGTGCTCATGCCCGAGAGCTTGATGCTGGACTACGGCTGGCCATTGAGTGAAAAAGCGCAAAAAGAAATCGACGATAAATCGCGCAAACCCAGCAAAGAAATCCGCGTAGAAGCCATGCGCGATGCCATTGAATTTGCCCAGCTCACCAGCGGGCGAGGGCGCTGCAAGGCCGTACTGGTCTACCCGGCAGAGCGCATGAACACCATCACCGCCAACGCACTGCTTAAAACCCTAGAGGAGCCGGGCGGCAAGCTGCAGTTTGTACTGGCCACCCAAGCTGCCCACCAGCTGCTGCCCACCATTCGCAGCCGCTGCCAAAGCTTTGCACTGCGCTGGCCGTCACAGGCCGAGTCAATCGCGTGGCTGCGCATGCAAGACGGCACTGGCAAGCTGGACGATGCAGCCCTGATGGCCGTGCTAGCCGCAGCCGGCGGCAGGCCGATGGATGCTATGCAAGTGATAGCTGCCGGAGCAATAAATACTTGGACTAAGCTGCCAAAAGCCTTGTTATTTGGCAATCTCAGCGCGGTAGACGGCTGGTCACCCGCCAACCTGCTAGACGCCCTACAAAAGCTCTGCCACGACCTGTGGGCCGTTAAACTGGGTGCTGCGCCACGCTTTTTTAGCGCTGCTGACTTGCCCAAGCCGCCACCCGCCCGCGCCCTGTCTGCCTGGAGCGAGCAGCTTAAAAGCTTGGCCCGCAGCATTGACCACACCTGGAAAGAGCAATTGTTAATAGAAGACCTTGTAAGCCAGGCCAAGACTGCTCTAAACTCTAGGCAATAGATTCAGATCGGATACCCCACTGTATGAGCACATCAATTGGCACTGCCTCAGCCCCCCTGACCGCTGGCCCGTCCACACCGCGCCCCAGCGTCATCCAGTTGGCCATCAAAGAAAAAGCCGCTTTGTACGCGGCCTATATACCTATTTTCACTGAAGGCGGCATGTTTATCCCCACCGCGCGCGACTACAAGCTGGGTGACGATGTGTATGTGCTGCTCACCTTGCCAGACGACCCCCAGCGTTACCCTGTGGCGGGCAAAGTAGCTTGGGTTACGCCAGCACGCGCTGCGGGTAACCGCACGCAAGGGGTAGGCATTCGCTTTCCAACGGACGAAAAATCTAAGCAACTGCGCTTGAAAATTGAAGAAGTTTTAGGTGCCCATTTAGGCTCTGACAGACCTACGCAAACCATTTGACGGGTCTGCGCCACCAGGCTGCAGAGCTGTTTATGCTAAGCGGGTCATGCCTAAGCAGGTCATGCATTTTGCGCTGCTGCATTTTTCGCTGCTTCATTTTTCGTAGTGTTTGCTGATACATCTGCAACTACACAAGCTATTAAATTTATAGCTACAGAAGCAATAAATACGTGGACTAACGTCTGTTTTGATGGTTATTTTGCCCTTTCTACCCTATGTTTACTGATTCACACTGCCACCTAAGCTTTGATGAGCTGCGCAGCCAACTGCCGCAGATCATGCAGGCGATGAACGCTGCCCAGGTCACGCGCGCGCTGTGCATTTGCACCACCATAGAAGAGTTTGACGATGTACACGGCCTGGCCATGGGCTACGACAATTTTTGGTCTACCGTGGGGGTGCATCCAGACAATGAAGGCATCTACGAGCCCACCCTGAATGATTTGATCGAACGCTCTCAGCGCCCCAAAGTGGTGGCCATTGGCGAGACGGGTTTAGATTATTACCAAATGGCTGAGCGCAAAGGCGGCCGCACCGTGGCCGATATGCAGTGGCAGCGCGATCGTTTTCGCACCCACATACGCGCTGCAAGTGCTACCGCGCTGCCGCTGGTCATCCACACCCGCAACGCGTCTGACGACACCCTGGCTATCCTGCGTGAAGAAATGCTGCAAGCGGGTGGGCAGGGCGCGGCAAGCAGTGGTGCAAGTGCTGTCACAGGCGCTTGCACAGGCGCTGTCACAGGAGTCTTTCACTGTTTTACCGAGAGCATGGCCGTGGCCCGCGCTGCGCTTGATCTGGGTTTTTACATCTCGTTTTCAGGCATTTTGACCTTTAAAGCAGCAGCCGAGCTGCGGGAAGTTGCCGCTTTTGTGCCGCTAGAGCGCTGCCTGATTGAGACCGACAGCCCCTACTTGGCACCCATGCCACACCGTGGCAAAACCAATAACCCGTCGTTTGTTCCGTTTGTGGCGCAGCAACTGGCTGCGCTCAAAGGCATCAATGTTGAAGCCGTGGCCCATGCCACCAGTCATAACTTTGACCTATTGTTTCCGCGTGTGACGCTTTCTACGCATACTGCAGCCCATGCGCCAGCCGCATAAGCAATTTCAGACAGAATTTGTGGTCCATTCATAGGTATTTATATGCTAAGAAATTACTTTAAATATGCCGTTTATCTTGTTGTTTTAATTCAATTTAATTTAGTTAAAGCAGGTTCTTTCGAGGATTTTTTTAAAGCCATCAAAACTGACGACGTTGCCGTGGTGCAAGGCCTGCTGAATCGCGGCTTTGACGCCAACACCCGCGATGAGCAGCAGCAGCACGGCTTGTATTTGGCCTTGCGCGAGCCCTCTTTGAAAGTTGCCAAAGTCCTCATTGACTGGCCCAAGACTGATCTGAATGCTGCCAACCCTGCCAACGAAACCCCGTTGATGATGGCTGTGCTGAAGGGTCATAACGCTCTGGCGGCGGCTCTGCTGGACAAAGACGCAGATGTCAATAAAACAGGCTGGACACCGCTGCACTACGCCGCCACGTCGGGCAATATCGAACTAACACGCCTGCTGCTAGAAAAACACGCCTACATCGACGCTGAATCACCTAACGGCAGCACGCCACTGATGATGGCCGCCCAGTACGGCACACTTAGCGCTGTCAAGCTCTTGCTGGAAGAGGGCGCAGACCCCTTGCTAAAGAACCAACTGGGTCTGAGTGCCATAGATTTTGCCCAGCGTGCGCAAAGACAAGAAAATGCCAACATGATTGGCGAGTTTGTGCGTGCTAAACAGCCCAAAGGCAAATGGTGAGCCGTCTAGGCCAGCAAGGCTGCGGGCTGCGATGCATCCAGTAGCTGGCCCGTCACTGAGTGCAGTGCCTGCTCTACCACGCCATGCATTTGCAGTGGTCTGAGTAAATTGTCGGCCACCAGCCGTTCACATCGGCGGCGTGTCATCGAGTGCGGCTGCCCGCCGTGGCTTGAGAACATGAAAAAGGTGCTTTTCTCATTCACCCAAATCAACTGAGCCCGCGTCCACTGCTCTTGCGAATACAAATCAACCCACACACCCACTTTTAAAGCTTGCATGGCCTGCTCGGGCTCCATAGCCCTTGCAGGCGCTGCTGCAGTGGGTTTGATCGGTTTCTGGGCCAGTGGTGGTGCATCAAACATCACAGCGGGCAAGGCAGCGGATGGTTGACGCGTTTGGGTATTAACTTGGACTTGATCAGCATTGCCTAAAGGCTCATCCAAATACATGGGCTCGTCTTGGGTGTCGACAAAGGTATCTTCAAAACCAAAAGCTATCGCATCAGCCTTGCCAAGCCAGGGCTGGTCTTTGCGCTTAGCCAAACGCTGCTCTGGGGTGGCTTGCGGCGGCATGTCGTCAACCACTACAAATTCTGAAGGTTGCGCGTCGCGGTTGTTTTTCACGCGGCGCATGTTAAGCACCGGTTCGTGCAACTTCATCAGCAGATCAAAAAACGCTTGGCTTTCTTGCCGGTCTTTGCCAATCAAATCCAAACCATAGTGCAGCTTGCTTAGCAAACCCGGAATCATGCGAATCAGCTTACTAGGTTGCTTGATGGTTTGGGCGCGTTTGACGCTCCACACCAAGTCAAAAACTACCGAGTTAAAGCCCTCGGGATCAATCTGGTTTCGTTTGTCTGTCAGCCTGGCATGCGCCATGGCAAGTGACCACGATTCAAACAGAAAATCTAATATAGGGCCAGGCACGCCATCCAAATCAGGCCGGTTGCTGATATCAAAGGCTATCTCACCGGCCAGCGATTGGCGCTGCTCGGCAAACCGCACTGCAGCTAAGGCGCGCGCCTGCTGCTCAGCGGCCACTTGGTCTTGCTGGCCCCATTCCACGTCTAATATGACCAAGGCCTCTTTAAAGGGCAGGGCGCTGTCTACGTCCAGCGCATTGAGCTGGTTAAAAGTGCGCGTGATCGATGTGAAAAACTCTTTAAACTCAGCACTGAACTCGTCGTTGTATTTAAAACTACGCTGCGCTACACGCTCCATCAGGCGACGGGCAGGGTGCTCTTGGTCAGTAAAAAAGCGCGGATCGACCATGGCCAGCCGCAGCAGCGAAGGCTCTAGCGCCACAATCGCCTCGCGCACAGGGCGCAGCAGACGCACATCTTGTGCTACTTTATTAACCAGCTTTCGCACCATCTCGAGCGACAGTACTTGGCCCACTTCTTTGGCCTGTGTTTTAAGCTGGGTGCGAACAATCGCCCGGTTTTTAGCCAAGCCATAGTCGCCCCAAACTTTTTGGTTTAACTGGGTTTGCTCAT
>JAYTPK010000095.1:0-3754 GCA_043747295.1 Polaromonas sp.
TTTGCACCGGGTGAATAACTTTTGTCGTGGGGTCGGCCTCGCCTTCTACCCACCAGTTAGCCCATAGGCGGTTGTCTGCATCGGGCTCTAGCGTAAGAAAATTGCGCGCTCCTATCAGCCTGCGCGTAGTGGCCGGAAACTCGTACATCGTAGCAGTGATGCCGCGGTCAAGCGTTTCTACCTTTTGGCAAGCTTGCTCTAAAAAATAGCGTGCCATGGCGGGCGGCGCAGGGTGCACCACCCCGCTAGACGTGAGCTGGTTGACTACCCGCGCATTTGGCGGTACGTCATTGCGGTCAGACTCTACCGCGCCCACAGCCGCTACGTGCACATCGCCCGACAGCAGCGTCACGCGGCATAACTTTTGTGCTGATAAACGCAGCAGGCGGTGCACCAGGCGCAGGCGCTCTTGCAGGTGCGGTGGGCTGGTCCAATGGTCGCGCAAGTCGTCTTCCAGCTCTTGCTGGCCGGGCAGCACGCCCAGCATTTTTTCTAGCAGGCCAAAGGTAGGGTGCACTACCGGAATGCTCGACATAATGAGTAAATGCGTCATGCCTTCTTGTGCATCTAGCCATTGGTACACTGCGCGCCACGATGCTTCGCTCATTACTTGGTCAGGCTGGTAATTACCGCTTTGGTCGTTGGGCAGGTCTACGCTACTGTGCGTGCCTGTAGCAGGCCCCACTACTGGCGTGCGCGGGTCGTGCAGCGCACGTTCGCTGCGCATATCTAGCGCCAGCAGGCCCATACTCCCCATGCGAAAGCCTTTGCTAAAACCATTTTGTGCAGGCAGCGTAGCAGGCGGCATGGCATCTGCGGTTTGCTGCTGAAACAGCATAAAGTATTTTCTAGCCACACTAAAAATACCTTGGTACACCGGGCAGTGGTGCAGTTCGTAGGAGTACGAACCCCAACCGTCCATAATGTCGTGGTCGTCCCACATCATCACGGTGGGCATACTGGCAAGCGCTGTGCGCACCTCGGCCTGCGCCCAGCGCGCCAGGTACAGGTTTTCAAAAAAATCCTCTACAGCCGTGCGTAGTGCCGGGCTAAAGGCATATTGCAAACGCTGGTCGTATGTCAGGCCACTGAACTGCACCAGCTCGGGCACCTCGCACCACATCGAATCTGAATACACCTGGTCGCCCCCCATCAGTAGCAAGTCCCACGGCCCAAACTTGCGTCCGCGAATGGTGTCTACCCCGTCATGCAGCCGCGCCATGCGCGCCCACAGCGCGTTTTTGTCTTTTACCTGCTTCATCAGCTTCGGGTCTGAAAAGCCGTTGCACGATGCATAAGCCATAGCAGGCTGCGCGCCATTAGCGGGCACTTGCAGGGCCGTCGCCACACCGTTGCATGTGTACGCCACTGTCTGGCGCGCCGCTGTTTGCGCGATAGCAAAATCAAACCGCCACACCGCACTGCCGGTGTGTGCCAAGTGCGCAAGCTGTACTGCTTGCGTTGGCCCCAGCCCCGCAACAGCCAGCACCGGTACTGCGTCCGCCGCGTCTGTCACCACCAAAGCGCTCACGCCCCAAGTGTCATTTTGACAACCTAAAAATTTAAGTACCGGCCCCAGTTTGACCATATTGCCTCCTAGCACACATGTTGCAAGTTGTTTGTGCGCAAGCATAGTTGTAATTGGCGAGGCTAGCGTCCACAAAAAGGATGAAGCGTGTTACCAGACGTTAAGATGCTGTGTAGTGAGGTGGAATTCATGGTGCATTACAATTGCATCACATATGAAATAAGGAGTCATCATGCGCACCGCCACCTTACCTGCCGTACGCGTTAGTCCAGATACGCGGGCATTGATCGAATCAGTACTTAAAGAAGGTGAAAGCTTATCTACATTTATTGAAGAAACTGTACGCACCCAAGCGCAGTGGCGCAAAGAAGATCAATCTTTTTATGCAGAGGCGTTACGTCGTTCAGCACTGGTCAAATCAGGCAAGATGAAAACCGTAAGTCATGAAGAAGTTATTCAAGGCCTACGCAATAAATTAGAGTTAAAAAGGCAAAGCAAGTTGCTAAAAAAAGCAGCATGAAAATCTACAACCTCAGCTATAGCGTAAAAGCACGCGATGATCTAAATCGTCTGTATGATTTTTTACTCGACATTGATCAGAACCTAGCAGCTCAAGCCATCGATACCATCGACTCTGCCATAAGCGCGATGCTCCGCCACCCTTACATATGCCGCAAAGCAGCTAGCGGGGCACTTGGTAGATATTGGCGTGAATTAATTGTTAACTTTGGTAGCTCTGGCTACCTGGTCCTATTTGAAATTATTGATGAAGAAACGCTGTTAATCGTGGCGGTGAAGCATCAGCGGGAGAGTGACTATCATTGATTTAACTTCGACCGACTTAAAATCATATCCTCGCGATGACGCTCCAGTAAAAATCCCCAAAATGCAGCAAAAATGCCCGCTATTAAATAGATAAAAAGCTCTATCGTTGGGGATTTTGAAATAACGAGGGATCTGGTCAGAAACTCCAAACAAATTACTGCAGCAAACATTAAAAGACAGGCTGCTATGCTCCATTTGTGTGGAATTCCCAATAACTCCTTATGCCAAAGTGCAAATATAAATTTACTGGCTCCGCCAAAAAATATTAATTTACTAACCACGAGCACTACAGTCAATCTTGGCACGTCTTGACTGCCATTCAACAAAGCAACGAGACAAACACTACAAAAAATAAACCTAAAATGAGCTTAGTTGATTCACAACGATCTATTCAAGACGCGGCATAGAACATTAAGAAGTAGCCAGCAACTAATATCAACAACACAAGAAAAATATTACTCATAAACAATTCCCCTAGGCCTTCGGCAAAGTAACACCCACCTGCCCCTGATACTTACCACCCCGGTCTTTGTAGCTCGTCTCGCACACATCATCCGCCGAGCTTTCGAAAAACAGCACTTGCGCGCAGCCTTCGCCTGCGTAGATTTTGGCGGGCAGTGGCGTGGTGTTGGAAAATTCCAGCGTGACATAGCCTTCCCATTCAGGCTCAAACGGGGTGACGTTAACGATAATGCCGCAGCGGGCGTAGGTGCTTTTGCCTAGGCAGATGGTGAGCACGTTGCGTGGGATGCGAAAGTATTCCAGTGTGCGCGCGAGAGCAAAACTATTGGGTGGGATGATGCAGCTGTCACCTGAAAAATCAACGAAGCTTTTTGCGTCGAAGTTTTTGGGGTCGACCACGGTGCTGTGGATGTTGGTAAACACCTTGAACTCCGGCGCGCAACGGATGTCGTAGCCGTAGCTGCTGGTGCCGTAGCTGATGATTTTTTGGGTTTTACCATCTACCTCGCGTTGGCGAATTTGGCCGGGCTCGAAGGGGTCGATCATGCCGTGGCTGTCCACCATGCGGCGTATCCATTTGTCAGATTTGATTGTCATAGCCTGCATTGTATGCAGGGTTTACGGTGATTTTGACGCTAAAGCTCGTCAACTGCAGGCAGGCTCAAAACAAGCGAGCGGCTATTTAAGCAGCGGGCGCTGCATCAATACCCTCAAACACCGTAGCCATCGACAAATCCATGTCTACGCTGCGCAAATGCACGCTGCCGCCTTCTGGCGCAGGAATCAGCAGCCATTGACTGGCTTCTTTGGTGCGCTGAAAAAGCTCTACCGAGCGGCGTACCGGGTCGATGAATAGCACCTCATCTAAACCTGCAATTTGGCGATATTGCTCAAACTTGCGGCCTTGGTCGTATTCTGAGGTGGTGGGAGAGATCACTT
>JAYTPK010000096.1:0-27953 GCA_043747295.1 Polaromonas sp.
TGCCGCAAGAGCGCACACAGCAAGACAGCCAGCGGGAAGATGGCGACTTTGCCGACCCACGCGAGCGACAGCACCTGCAGCGCGATGGTTTGCATTTGCAGTCGCGCGCTTTAAGCGAAGGCCGTCGCAGTAACAACCGTGGCAACCAAGGCGGCGGCATGGGTGGTGGCGCACAGCCCGACCCCTTGCGCACCAGCATCGACGTGATGGGTAATCGTCGCGGTGGCGGTGGTGGTGGTGGCAATCGCTCAGGTGGCGGTGGTGGCTACGGTGGTGGCGGTGGTGGTCGTGGTCGCTCTGGCGGCGGCGGCGGTGGTAGTGGTGGTGGTGGTGGTGGTGGCGGCTACTAATCTGATCACGAAGGCAGATCGATGGCACACACAACACCCTCACGCACAGCACTATTAGTTGGTGCTACAGGTTTAGTGGGCCGCGAAGTGCTGCAACTATTGCTAGCCGACCCGCGCTACAGCGCGGTGCACTGCATAGGTCGCCGTGCACCCGCGTTAACGCACGCCAAGCTGCATACCCATGTGCTGGATATACATAGCGCCGCAGACCTAAGCAAGCTACCTGCCTGCGACGATGTGTACATTGCTTTAGGCACCACTATCAAAGTAGCTGGTAGTCAAGAGGCATTTAAAGCCCTTGATTTAGATGCTGTAGTGGCCATAGCCCAAACAAATATTACTCAAGCAGCCATAAAAAATGTAGCAACTGCCTGCCGCTTAGGCGTAGTCAGTGCCATGGGGGCTGATGCAAAGTCAGGCGTTTTTTATAACCGCACCAAAGGCCAGATGGAAGTTGCGGTCAGCGCATTGGGTTATGCCAGCGTGAGCATTGCGCGCCCCAGTATGTTGGCGGGTAACCGCCAAGCGCTTGCGCAAACCGCACGACCAGGCGAACAAATTGGGCTAAAACTGATGGGCGCTGTGGATTTTTTAATTCCAGCCAACTACAAAGCTATTGAAGCTGCTGACGTAGCCAAAGCATTGCACAACATGGTGTCGGCTGGCACCACTGGTGTACGCGTTGCATTGTCTGGCGAATTACACCAACTGGCCACAGCCTAAAACTCAACTGTTGGCTAAGGTGATAAGCTGTCTCCTGAACATCAGGAGCCGCCATGTCTTCACCTACCTATCAACAAGCACCCAATAACGTCACTACCCTGGTAGCAGCAACAGCCAATGTGCTGAATTTGGCCAATCCTGGCCGCATGTTCTATGCTAACCAAGACGTATATAGCCAGCGT
Source organism: Polaromonas sp. (assembly GCA_043747295.1). GTDB lineage: Bacteria > Pseudomonadota > Gammaproteobacteria > Burkholderiales > Burkholderiaceae_C > JAAFIP01. The sequence goes on from JAYTPK010000096.1 coordinate 1,256, forward strand.
GATTTTGAACGAAAAATCAACTGGCTAGGCGGGCGCATAGCCGCGCTCAACGCCGATATTTTAACGGTGCAAGAAGTGTGGGACGATGCAGCTTTGAAAGCTGCGGTCAATCAAAGTGGTCTGCACTATAGCAGCGTGATCGTGCCCGGTGCAGAAAATAACGAGACTAACAATGGCGAAGGTAAAACAGCACCGTCAAGCGGAGCTGTGAACACCCCGCGCGTTGGCATCATCACGCGCCTAGACGTGGACAGCGTTCAGTCGATAGCGCAGTTTCCAGACAACACACGTGTGCAAGTGCCCGAGCTGGGCGAGTACGCCAAGTTTGAACGCCCACCCTTGCTGGCCAAGCTGCGCATGAAGCACGGCCAAACCATCCATGTGCTGACCGCGCACCTTAAAAGCAAACGCCCCAAGTTTTTGCAAGACGCGCTGGGTCAAATCACCGAAGACCGTGAAGACCCAAAAATTCAAGTCCGCGCCACACTGCGCAGCCTGATCATTCGCGGTGCAGAGGCCGCTGCCATGCGCGCCGTGGTGGTGGATGTGCTGCAGCGCACGCACGAACCACTGATTGTCATGGGCGACTTTAACGACGGACCGCACAGCGTCACCACCCAAATGATTGCGGCCACCAACGAGGTAGCCTACGACAAAGGCGCACGCGACACCGCACTGTTTAACGCCTACGAAGTGCAAGGCGAGATGGCGCTGAAAAAAGACGTAGCCTACAGCCACGTGCACCAAGGTTTTCCCGAGGTGCTGGACCAGATTTTGGTGAGTGAAGAATTTTTGCACAACAGCCGTTTCAGCATTGGCGATGTGCGCCGCGTTGACTACTTTAATGACCATTTACAAGAAGGCAAAGACCGATCACGCTCTGACCATGGGTTTGTTCGTGCGGTGATACGGGTGCGGTTACCGCAGGCGTAGGTTGCTGTGTTACAGCAGACTGGTTACGCAGTTGGTCAGACTGCACTTGTTTGAGCTTTGGTACTGCCCCGGTGCTTGGGTAGTAAGTAGCTCCGCGACTGTCCCCCGTGCTGGCCTAGGGCCAGCAACTCCTCCTTGATGTCGCTGCGCTACTTACTACCCAAGCACCGGGGTCGCAAAGATGGTGAGCGCACTGCGTCTGAATATCCAGCACCTCGCTAGATCAGGCCGGTGGTGTGCTCAGCGAAGCGGCATCAAGGGGGAGTAGTCGGCCTTAGGCCGACACGGAGGACAGCCGCGCAGCTGTGCACACCGCCGGCCTGATCCCGCGAAGCTGTAAACGCTATGTATTTAGTAGCTATCTAAGCAGTAAATACTTGGACTACAGGCCTATTTATTCACTACTGTCCGGTAAATTCTAGATTAGAGTCGAAATCGATTGACAACTCATATGCTGCCTATAGAACCATCAGCTGATTTTGGCATTAAACGAAATCGCGTTTCTGAGTCGTCGGAATCGCGAAGGCCGCTAAAAGCTAAGCTGGATAAGGGTTTGCAGCGAACCGATATGAAATTTACCGGACAGTAGTGCTATTTATTAGAAAATTTAACTATTCAGAAACATCTGAAGGTTTTTTACCTGATTTCATCAGCGCCCACGCCATTAAGCCCAAGGCCACTACGCCTGCTAGCAGTACACCCCACAGCACCAAGCTGCGGGTCGGCGGCGCGTTACTGGTGGCTTGGGCCACAGCGGCGGGCCCTGCAGCTACCGCAGCGGTACTGATGTCAGCACGAGCAGCGGGCAAGGCGTTTTCTTGACCGCTTTGGTAGCCGGGCATTAGGCTGACCAAAGGCAAATAGGCACTCACCGCGTCAGCCAAACCTACGGCCAAGCTAAAGGGTGCATTGCCGCTGGCTAAAAAGACTATTTGGGTTGGCTCAAATTGCGCTGACACGTCTGGCAGCGCGGCAAAGCCTGCAGTTTTTTTGTCGGCTTCAATTTTTATTTCGCGGTAGGCCACATTGCCCAGCTCTACCGCTGCGTTGCTTTGCTCTTTGCCATTGCTGGTTAAGTTGTACAACACTGTGCTGCCAATCGGTGCCCAAGCTTGGTTGCGGTCATTGCGGCCCAGCACGCGCACAGGTATCAGCACATTGTTGCCTTGCGGTTTGATTTTGAGCGCGGCAATGGGTGTGACAAAGGGCAGCGCAAAGCTCAGCTCATGCGCTTGGGTAAGCGCGGGCAGTGCTATGGCGGCGCTGACGCGCGGGTTGCTGCTGGTGCTTTGCGATGTGGTTAGCGTGGCGCCCCGCACCACTACGCTGGTGGCTGTGTCGGTGCTGCCTTGCCAGGTAATGCGCAGGTACTGGTCTTTCAGATCGCTAAACGCTAGCTGCATGCGCTGGGTGCCTAGCTTGCTGGTTTTATCGTTAGTGGTAGCGTCAGCTGCATCCGCAGCGCGGTACAGCACTGTGTCGGCCAGGCTGCGCCAGCTTTTTAAGTCTTTGCTGGCTTGCACATCAAACGTGATGGGCTGGCCCACAGGCAAATCAGCATCTAGCATGATGGCCACTACGGGCGCAGTGACCGTACGCGCGTCTAGCAAAACGCCCACAATGCTTTTAGCCTTGGCAGATGCTGGTGCACTGGCGGTGTCGATTTGCACCACACGCTTGCCTTGCTGCTCTTCAATGCGCAGCTGCAAGCCCTCTATGGCCATGGTGCCGCTAGAGGCCAAAATAGGATAGGCGGGCAAGGTCACTTGCTGATTTTGCGTTTGGGTTTGCGCAGCCACTGCTGCCAAAGCCATGGGCACACTTTGACCTTGTGCGTTAAAAATACGCACATCGCTGTAGCTTGCGCTTTGCAGGCGCACTAAGGCTTGCGCAGGCAGCACCAAACGCTGCAGTGGTGCATCACTACTGAGCGCCAAAGGTGCGCGCAGGGCGTACGCTGCAGCACTGTTAGCGTCAGGTGCAGCCCAAGCGCTGGCTGCGGTGAAGGCCACGGCCAAGCTACCTGCTAGCAGCCAGGTTTTGCGCGCTACAGACGTACGCAGGGGAATAGAAAAGTTCATGTTCATGCCTTGTTAGCTGGTGTTGGGTTAGCAGTTTGTGCGGCGAGAATATTTGCCGCTCTAGGATCTACATCGGGTGCAATGGCCGCCGCTGTTTTAGGCGGCAGCGGTGCAAAATAGCCCACTACCAACATCAGCGTACCTACTGCGATAAAAGCGATGATGCGCTCAGCCCCACCAGCGTTGGACAGGTCAATCAGCAAAAGCTTAACCACCACCACGCCTAGCAGGCCCGCGCCTACTAGCCACAATGGGCGCAGTTTGCGCCGTCCAGCCACCACCATTAACGTGAGCGCTAGCAGCGTCCACAAAATAGCGTACCCGGTTTGCACCACAAAGCTGTTAAACAGTGACGACACATTCCAGTTGACACCAAAAAAGTGGTGCGCCACACGCAGCCACACGGTGTTGATGGCAATAAACGCCAAGGCCGCCAGCGCCGTCCACGCACGCTTGCTGCCCAGCGCAGCCGCGCCTGCAGGCAGGGGCACGGCGCTGGTGACCGCGCGCCGCCAAAACACCAAGGCACCCAGCGCTAGAGCAATGGTTAAATCTGTGGGGTTAAGCAGCGGAATGTAAGTCAGTGGCTCAGTGCGGCCAGCAGACGACACTGACACCACAAAAGCCCCTGCAAACACCAGCACCGCCAGCGGAATAGCCGCCACCCAATAGTAGGCTGCAGCATGTGGGTTAAGCGGCCAACTAAACTGCGCTGCGGCCGATTTTTGGTTAGCCTTGCCGGCCCACAGCGACAGCGCCATCAGCACACCAATGCCGCTGATTAGCACCACCACGCTGGCCCACGCAGTGCGCCACAAGTCGCCTTGGCCAATAAAGAACCACAACACATCGGCCAGTAGCACCGTGACAAGCCACACACCGCCTACATGCATAACATGGTTAATTTGGCTTGCGACACTGCTTAGGCTGTCAATGGGCGCTGCGCCAGCGGGTCGGTTTGCAGCTTGCGAGCGATCATTTATGCGCAGCATCCAGTAATGCAAGGCCAGCGCTATGGGCCACACCATCCATCCTGGCGTATGCAGCACGCGGCTGCCGATATCCCATAGCGAGATTAAAGTCACCAACATCATTGCCAGCGACGCATGGCTGGGCCATGTGGCCACGGCCCAGTTTTTAGCGATGCCAAAGTATTGCGAGGCACGCATGCTCAGCAGCACTGCCAGCATGCCCAGCAGTGCTTGGGTGCTTTGCGCAAACACGGGCAGGTACGACACCGCCATCTCTGTAGCGGGCCTACTGCGGCTGATCTCTAGCAGCAGCGCGGCGCACCACCATACAAAGCCATACAAATACAGCGGCTTGGACAACTGGCCTTCCACTACCGCGTAGGCCTTAGCCCAACTTGAACCGCTGTGCGCTAAGCTTTGGCGCAGCCACCACGCTATCAGCAAAGCAGGCACTGCAATTAACATGGCCCCCATGAAGGCAGGGTTAAGCAGTGGCAACGCCGAGATATTGCTGCCCACGCCATTGATAAACGCCACCGCTGCCACTGCCTGCAGCAGCAGGCCAAAGGCGCGCGGCATCCAGCGCGCTTGGCGCATGCCCACCCAAAACGCAGCAGCGCCTTCTAGCGCCCACACGGCCGATGTCCACTGCGCATCTAGCGCCAGCGGCACAGCCAGCGTGGCAAAGCCCACGCCTAGCGCAATAAAACATTCGATCAGCAAACGGTAGCCGCTTTTTACACTTTGATCGCGACGCGACAGCAGCGTAGCCAGCAGCAGGTACACCGCGCCAAAACCTAAAGCAGAAAACGCCGTACCCAGCTCAAACTGGCGTGTCAACCCCGCCTGCAAACCAAACGCAATCAGCGGCGTGCCAAACACCAAAGTACTGTCCACCGCGTTACCCAACTGCGTGGGCGTGTTACGCGCGTAAAGAATAGCTGTCGCGATGTAGATGAGTGCAAAGCCAATTAAAAATGGCTGCGTGCTGGCATATTGCTCGGTTGCAAATTTGAGCGCACCCCACGCCGTGGCCACGCCAAACGTAGCCAAAAAACCCAACACATTCAAGATGCGCCATGAACGCTTGTGTGCAATGTACAAAATAGCCAAGTTCAACACCATGTAGTAGCTAAACAGCCCCACATGGCTACCTTGCCCAGTCGATAGCAAGATAGGCACCGCAAAACCGCCTGCAAACGCGGCCACCGCCAGCGCACGCGAGTTTTGCATCAGCGCCAATGCACAGCTTAAAGCGCACACCACGATCATGAAGCCAAAGGCTAGCAGCGCAGGCAACATGTCGTACAGCTTGAACGCGGCAAACACCGTCAGGTACATCACCGCCACGCCCGCGCCTTGCAGCGCCAGTGCAAAGCCAGGTTTATCAACACGCTTTTTAAAGCCAATGGCCAGCAGGGCGATACCCACCGCGCCAATCACGGCTAAGCGCAGCTCGGGCGGCAGTAATCCCGCAGCCGCTGCGTAGCGCGCTAAAAACGACAGACCAATAAACAAAATCACCAAGCCTACGCGCACAATGGTGTTGCCGCCCATAAACCAGTTTTGCACTGCCTTCAAACCCAGCTCAATAGCATTAGGCTGCGCCAAAGCCACGGGTGCTTTGGTCTTGATGGTGGCTGCACCGGTGATGGTGGGCTTGGCGGTGCTAGCGGCCAGCGATGCATCAGCACGGCTAAGCTCGTCTTTCCAAAACTCTTGGTCGTCTAACGCCTCTGCGGCCTGCGCTGCACTAGGCTGCACGGCCGATGCGGCACGCTCAGCTTGGTTACGGGCAACGGCGGCAGCGGCAGCCGCCAAGTTGTCACCCGCAGATGTACTGGCTGCAACAGGAACCCCCGCCACAGCGCCATCGGACGCTGTACTGGTACCTGTATTCACAGGCTGTACCTTGCCCACCGGTGCGGCCTTAGCCAACAAAACACGCAAATCTTCTTGCTGCTGCGCAACTTGCTTTTTAATCGCAAATCGCAGGGTCACGCCAGCCAACATGCCTAAAAAACCACCTATCCAAGTGGAGTAATCACCGTAACCTGGCCAAAACGAGCCTAGCGCTGCGCCCCAAAAAATGCCCCAAATGATCAACATGTCGCACCCCGCTGTGTTTTGTTAGATGAAGTTACGCTTGTACACGTCCTGCCACAGCTGATATTACCTGAGTCAAACCTTGGACCGAACCCCTCGTCAACTAGTTGTACGTCTCCTACATGCCTACTTGTTCACACTTATGCGTTTGATATGTTTGCTCTGTCATCTATTCTGTGATTTTTTCTTTGTACTGGGACGCGATATGTCCCGCCGCCCGTCCAAGATAAACAACGAAGAAATGCATTGCCAAGGGGGAGCTAAACAAAAGCCAGATAAACCGAGACGCTACTAAAATAATAGCTGTCTGATTAATGAATACTTGGACTACAAGGCTAATTGATAGATAAAAGTGCATTCAAACGTGGCAAAACACGCACAGCATTAGCCATCGTGCTATTGGCCAACGAAGCACTGTCCACACCTCGCAACTGCGCCACCACCTGCGCAATACCCGGCAACTGCACACTGCTGTTGACACCCTGCGGCACGCCCGCTGCGCGCTGTGCTGCCGTGGTGTACAGCCAATGCGGCGGCATGTCAGGTGAGTCGGTTTCTAGCACCAGTGCGCTGTCAGGCAAGGTGTTGCACAGATGGCGCAACTGCGTAGCGCGCTCATAGGTCACAGCGCCGCCAAAACCCAGTGCAAAACCGCGCTGCACCATGCGCTGGGCTTGCTGGTCTGAGCCGTTAAAGGCATGGGCAATGCCGCCGCTGACTGCGATATCGTTTAAGCCAGCCAACAACTGATCGGCACTGCGGCGCACATGCAAAATCACCGGCAGGCCATGCTTGCGGGCAAGTTTGAGCTGCGCGCGGTAAAAGCGCTCTTGCTTGGCGCGCGCGTCTGGTGTGAGCATGGCAGGTACAAAATAGTCCAAGCCGATTTCTCCCACCGCCACCAGCCGCGTGTCGCCGCTGTGCAGTGCAGTGGCCAGCGCTTGGTCTAGGTGGTCTAGGTCAACATCGGCTGCTTGCAGTGTGTACATGGGGTGAATGCCCAAGGCGTAGCTGTCGCCCAAAGCGTGGGCCATGTCGCGCACCGCTGCAAAGTTAGCCACCTCAACAGCCGGGTAAATGCAGTGGCCCACGCCGCCCTGCGCTGCCTGCGCGCGCAAGGCCACGGCTTGGCCTGCTATCTCAGGTGCGTCGATGTGGCAGTGGGTGTCAATCAGCATTTTGATAATGAAAAGCGCTTGTAGTCCGAGTATTTATTACATAGTTAGCTATTATATTAATAGTAATAATCATTTGACAACTTTGGCTAATAGTTGTGCCAAAGCACGGTCGTGGATGCCTTCACGCAGCAATCCATCGTAAGTTTGTTGTGCATAGTCCAGCGTGCTGCCATAGCGACCCACAGCGTTTTTAAAGATATGCGCGTATTGCGCATCGCACAGGTGCCCACAGTAATTAGGGCTGCTGCGCGACAGCGTAAACGCCAGTGCTTTGACCGTGCCCTGTGCGGTGCTGCAGCGCAGCCAGCGCGGGTCGTACACTCCCGTGGGCATTTCGCGCGCCCACAGCTGCTCTAGCACTTGGGGCACATTGGCATGGGCAATGTGAAACGCCATGCCCTGACAGCTGCCCCCGGGTAGCAAGGCAAACACCAAGCCTGGGCATTCTGGCGTGCCGCGGTTAATGCGACTGTACATATGCAAAGCGCGGTGCCAGCCGTGCACGCGGGCGGGGCGCCTGTCGGTAAAGGCAAACTCTGGCCGCCAGATCAATGAGGCGTAGCCAAACACCCACAAACCTTGGTCAGCCGTCGACGCAGCTTGTCCGTCGCGGGCCAAGCCATTGCGCCAGGTCTGCAAGGCGTGCTGCAGCATGGGTTCGGGGTCTCTGACGGTGAGTTGTGAAAAAGTCATGGGGCTCTGTTTACAATACAGCTTAGTACTTTATTGGAGTTTTTCATGGTTTCACAAGATGATGACAGCACGGGCGTTGTAATGGGCGTGATTTTTGGCGTAATTGCCTTAGTAGTTAGCCTGATTATCGGCGTGACGATGTACCAAAAGAACAAGTCCACCAAAGCTGCAGCCGCTCCTGCGGCAGTGAGCGCTCCAGCAGCAGCTGCTGACATAACTGCAGGGGCTGTAGCTGCTGGTGCAGCCGGTGCTGCCGGTGCTGCCGCCAGTGTTAACACCCAAGCCAAAAGCGATGCTGCCATGGACGCAGCAGCCCGCGCCGCGGCCGGTGCTGCAGCTGTAGTAGTTGAAAACGGCGTGGTGAAGTTTTTCTTTGCCTCCGGCAAGTCTGAGCTGCCCGAGGGCGGCCCACTGGCGCTGGCCGACATCATTGCGGCGACTAAAACTGGCAAAAAAGCCGTTGTTAGCGGCTATGTGGACAGCACAGGCAATGCCGCGCAAAACAAAGAGCTGGGCAAGCTTCGCGCCTTTGCGGTGCGTGACTTGCTCAAAGCATCAGGCGTAGCTGAAGACAAAATTGAGTTGAAAAAGCCTGAAGACATTCAAGCTGGCACAGGTGCCGCTGCCCGCCGCGTAGAGGTGACGCTGCAGTAATTGACTGGCTGCACGCTCGGCTTTAGTCATTTAAGGCCCATCTCCAACCGCCCAGCGTCAAGCCGAGGCGGTTTTTTTATGACCGAGCGTTATTTGGTAACCGCTTTGTAACCCCAGCGCTAGACGATAGCGTGCAACCATCGTATGATTGGCATGTAACTAAATTACCTATTTTATGACTCTGCACCCCGTCATCACCCAAGTCACCCAGCGCATCCGCCAGCGCAGCGCACCCACGCGCACCGCCTATTTACAGTTAATCGACGCTGCTGCCCGCCGCGACCGGGGCGCTGACCGCATGGGCTGCGCCAATGTGGCGCACGCCTTTGCGGCGATGCCTACCAACGACAAGTTCAAAGTAGTGGCCGAGAAGGCCTTGAACATCGGCATCGTCAACGCCTACAACGACATGCTGTCGGCCCACGCACCGCTGCAGCATTACCCTGCACTCATTAAAGACGAGGCGCGCAAACACGGCGCTACTGCGCAGGTGGCCGGTGGCGTACCCGCCATGTGCGATGGTGTCACGCAGGGCACGCCCGCTATGGAGTTAAGCCTGTTCAGCCGAGACAATATTGCCATGGCCACTGCCGTTAGTCTGTCGCACGACATGTTTGACTGTGCGCTGCTACTGGGCGTGTGCGACAAAATTGTGCCCGGTTTGTTGATCGGCGCGCTGCACTTTGGCCACTTGCCCACTGTGTTTGTACCCGCAGGGCCAATGACCAGCGGCTTAAGTAATAACGAGAAGGCCAAAGTGCGGGAACTTGCCGCGCAAGGCTTGGTAGGCCGCGCCCAGCTGCTGGAAGCCGAGTCCAAAGCCTACCATGGCCAGGGCACTTGCACTTTTTATGGCACGGCCAACAGCAACCAAATGCTGCTAGAGGCCATGGGCCTGCACGTGCCCGGCACAGCGTTTATCAACCCCGATGAAGCCACGGGCACCAACGTGCGCGAGCTGCTCACGCGCGAGGCTGTGAAGACCGTATTGCAAGCTACCAAAAACAAAGCCGCTATCGGCAAAGTGGTGGACGAGCGCTGCATTGTCAACGCTATGGTGGCGCTACTGGCCACCGGCGGTAGCACCAACCATTTGATCCACTGGGTAGCCGTTGCGCGCAGCGCAGGCATCATCATTGACTGGGATGACTTTGCAGCGCTGTCGCAGGTGGTGCCACTGCTGTCGCACGTCTACCCTAACGGCAGCGCCGATGTGAACCAGTTTCAAGCCGCGGGCGGGCCAGGCTACATCATTCGTGAATTGCTAGATGCAGGGCTGATGCATGCTGACGTGCTGACCGTGGCCAGCAACCTGCGTGACTACACACGCACGCCAGTGGCCAGCGCGCAAGGCCTGCAGTGGAATGAATTAGGCGACAGCAAAGACACCTCCATCGTCAGGCCAGTCAGCGCGCCGTTCAGCGCGAAAGGTGGGCTTGAATTGCTCACAGGTAATTTAGGCCGCAGCGTGATCAAAGTGTCATCGGTACCCGATGACCGGCATGTGATCGAAGCGCCCGCCATGGTGTTTGACAGCCAAGAGGCATTGATGCAGGCCTTCAAAGAGGGCATCTTGGAAGCCGCTTGCCACACTAACGGGTTTAACGGTTTGGTAGTGGCTGTGCGCTGGCAAGGTCCCCGCGCCAACGGCATGCCCGAGCTGCACAAGCTCACGCCGCCGCTGGCTGTGCTGCAAGGCAAAGGCTATAAAGTGGCACTGGTCACCGATGGCCGCATGAGTGGTGCATCGGGCAAAGTGCCCGCCGCCATCCATATGAGCCCCGAGGCGCTGTCGGGTGGGGCCCTGGCCAAGCTGCGCGACGGCGACATCGTGCGCCTGGACGCACCCGCAGGCACGCTGCAGGCGCTGGTGAGCGAGGCAGAGTGGGCCGCCCGCCCACTGGCCACCATGAGCGCTGATCAAACCACATCGAATGGCCTGGGCATGGGCCGCGAACTATTTGCCTCGATGCGCCGCAACGCACTGGCCGCCGAACAAGGAGCATGCACTTGGCTTTGAAAAATCTTCCCGCTGTGCTGACCGCGCTAGACGTGATGCGCGACGCACCTGTTATCCCTGTCATTGTGCTGAGCGACATTGCCCACGCCGTGCCGCTGGCGCGCGCGCTGGTAGCCGGGGGCATCCGCATGCTGGAGGTTACCTTGCGCACGCCAGTAGCGCTGCAGTGCATAGAGCGCATCGCCAAAGAAGTGCAGGGCGCCGTGGTGGGCGCAGGCACAGTGCGCAGCGCCGCTGATGCACAAGCAGCGGCCAAAGCCGGTGCCAGATTTGCCGTAAGCCCCGGCTTTACCCATGTGGTGGGCCAAGCCTGCAAAGACGCAGGCCTGGCGCTGCTGCCCGGTGTGGCCACGGGCAGCGAGATCATGATGGCACAAGAGGCCGGTTACACCCAGCTGAAGTTTTTCCCCGCCATGCAAGCGGGTGGCCCCGCCATGCTCAAAGCTTGGAGCGGCCCGTTTTTTGATGTGCAGTTTTGCCCCACTGGCGGTGTGAGCGCTGCCAATGCTAAAGAGTTTTTAGCATTGCCCAATGTGGTGTGCGTAGGTGGGTCTTGGCTGACACCTGCAGATGCTGTTGCCACGGGTGACTGGGCGCAGATCACTGCACTGGCTGCGGCGGCTGCAGCGGCTGCAGCTTTGACTTAGGGTACAGGTTTAAGCTGTAGGTCTAACGTTTGGTATCCGCAGGTAAATTGCGCGGCTTGCCGTCCATGTCAATGGCCACATAGGTCAGGTTTGCCTCAGTCACTTTGATGGTTTGATCCGGCTGGCGCATGCGCTGGGCATACACCTCCACCTTCACGGTGACCGATGTGGTACCTATCCGCTCTACTTCAGCAAAAAAGCTCAGCAGGTCGCCGATTTTCACAGCCTGTTTAAAAATAAACTGGTTGACGGCGACAGTGGCAATGCGGCCTTTGGCAATGCGCGCGGGAATGACCGAGCCTGCCAAGTCAACCTGGGCCATCACCCAGCCGCCAAAAATATCACCATTCGCATTGCTGTCAGCAGGCATGGGAATGACTTTAAGCACCAGCTCTTTGTCAGTGGGCATAACCGTGGATTCGCTTGAGTTTTGAGACATAGGCACAATCTAGGCTTAGACCCAGATAGATTAAATTAAAACAGTCATTGTCACATGCGCGCATACGGCCCCAGCTCAACACCTCCTGCTCCCTCCAACACAGCCGTTGCTTTTGCTGCGCCCAGTTCTGACTGGGCCACACTCAAACGCCTGTTTCCGTACCTATGGCGCTACAAATGGCGCGTGCTGGCGGCGCTGGGCTTCATGATTGCCGCCAAGGCTGCCAACGTCAGTGTGCCGTTGCTGCTCAAAGAGCTGGTGGATTCTTTAAGCCTGCAGCCCGGCAGCCCACAAACATTACTGGTGGTGCCCGTAGCGCTGCTGCTGGGCTACGGCGCACTGCGCCTGTCTACATCGCTGTTTACCGAGCTGCGTGAGCTGGTATTTGCCAAGGCCACGCACGGCACGGCTCGCACCATTGCGCTGGAGACTTTTCAACACCTGCATGCGCTGAGTCTGCGCTTTCACCTAGAGCGGCAAACCGGCGGCATGACACGCGATATAGAGCGTGGCGTGCGCGGCATTGAGTCGCTGATTTCGTATTCGCTGTACTCCATCATTCCTACGCTGATTGAAGTGCTGCTAGTGCTGGGCATTTTGGCTGTGAAGTTTGATATTTGGTTTGCACTGATCACCATCATTGCATTGGTGCTGTACATCACATTCACCGTGCTAGTCACTGAATGGCGCACGCAGTTTCGCAAACAAGCTAACGAGTTTGACTCGGCAGCGCACAGCAAGGCCATTGATTCGCTGCTGAACTATGAAACCGTCAAATACTTTAACAACGAAGGCTTTGAAGCCAATCGCTACGACGAAAGCCTAGAAAAACTGCGCAAGGCACGGCTGAAAAGCCAAACCACACTCATGCTGCTGAACACTGGCCAGCAGGTCATCATCGCTATTGGCTTGGTGGCCATGCTGTGGCGTGCCACCACGGGCGTGGTGGAGGGGCGGCTGACGATTGGCGACTTTGTGATGATCAACGCTTTTATGATTCAGCTGTACATTCCGCTGAATTTCCTGGGTGTAATTTACCGTGAAATCAAACAAAGCTTGACCGACTTGGACAAAATGTTTGTACTCATGGAAAAAGAGCGCGAAGTAGCTGATTTACCTGGTGCGCAAGCTATCAATATACAAGTATCGCCTACCGTGAAGTTTGACCATGTTAACTTTACGTATGAAGTTGCCAAGGCGGGCGACACAACTGCAGCGCGGCAAATACTGCATGACGTAAGCTTTGAAATTCCAGCCGGTAAGACGGTAGCAGTGGTGGGGCCTAGCGGTTCGGGCAAGTCAACTTTGGCGCGGCTGTTGTACCGGTTTTATGATGTGCAAAGCGGCAGCATCAGCATAGCGGGGCAGGAGATTCGCAGCGTCACGCAGTCCAGCGTGCGCCGCGCCATTGGCATTGTGCCGCAAGACACCGTGCTGTTTAACGACACGGTGGAATACAACATAGCCTACGGCAAGCCCGGCAGCACCCGAACCGAGGTAGAGGCCGCCGCACAAGCTGCGCGCATACACGGCTTTATCAGTGCCAGCCCGAAAGGCTACGACACCATTGTGGGTGAGCGCGGCCTCAAATTATCAGGCGGCGAAAAGCAGCGCGTAGCCATTGCCCGCACCCTGCTCAAAGACCCGCCAATTTTAATATTTGACGAAGCCACCTCGGCGCTAGACAGCGCAAACGAGCGCGCTATTCAGGCCGAGCTGCAAGGCGTGGCCAGCGGTAAAACCACGCTCGTCATTGCACACAGGCTGTCTACGGTGGTGGACGCACATGAGATTTTGGTACTAGACGCAGGCCGCATCGTGGAGCGCGGCACGCATACGCAGCTGCTGGCGCTGCAAGGGCGTTACGCAAATATGTGGGCGTTGCAGCAAAGCAGTAATTCAGAGATTGAAGCTGAGGAAGCTATTCACGTTTAGTTCGAGTGAAAATTAGTTACTATTAATTTGATAGCTATTAAATCAATGAATGCTTGGACTATTGGCATATTTCGTTATTGAATGTGCTGTTTTATGCTCTTTGCTTCTTGCTTTTTTTCGTTGTACTGGTATGCGGCCTGCTGCGCCGTAGGGCTATCGCCACCCGAACCACGGGCCCTGCGGGCAAGCATCTGCGGTACTCACTACGGGGGAAATTTAGAAACTCGCCTGCGGCTCAAAAATCTAAATTTCTTGTCCCCTGCGTTCCGTTCCTCGAGCCCGAAGTTCGAATCGGTGGCGACAGCCCTACGGCGCAGCAGGCCGCTTGTAGTGGGCTGAAGATTAGCCGCAAAGATAGCTCGTTGATTGAAGCCGCAACACTCGATGCGCTACGTGTCTTCGCGGTCGTATGACCACAGCAACCGGGGTCAGATCAAAATTCAGGAAGATCACTCTCCGAAGACAACACAGCTAGTACGAAATTTTGCTCTGACCTCGCTTGCCCACACCGAAGCGCGTGCCTCAAAACTACAACATCGACCAGGGTGAGCGGTGGGAGCGTATCGATGCAAAAACTGCAGCGAGGTGCGGCCCACCATCTAGAGATAACTACTCATTGCCGCGCGTGTTCGCGGAAGTTTTTACAGCGATATGTCCCGCCGCCCGCCACGGCTAATCAACGACACCATGCATTGCAACAGGGGAGTTCAATCCTCAAACAACGAACAACGAACAACGAACAAAAGCATTGCAAAAGGGGAAGCCCGACCCCGAGCTAAACAACCAAGCCCCGAGCTAACTGACCAAGCGGTTGCAACCTTGATGCTGCACCCGCTGCAACGCCTGTGCATTGACCAGCTGCGGTGCAATTTCGTGCAGGGGCTGCAACACAAAAGCGCGCTCATACATGCGAGGATGCGGCACAGTGAGTGTGGGGCTGTTGATCTGGGCGCTGCCGTACAGCAACAGGTCCAGGTCTAATGTGCGCGGGGCGTTGATATAGGGTCTTTCGCGACCTGCTGATTGCTCTAAAATTTGTAGCTGCTCGAGCAATGAATACGATGTGATCAAGGTGTTGAGTTGCACCACCGCGTTAATGTAATCAGGCCCTGCGCTATCTAAGGGCGTGCTGCGGTACAAGCTAGAGCGTGACACTAGCGTGGTGTGCGGCAACTGCGCCATATCGGCCATAGCTTGCACCACCGTACGCTGGGCATCACCTAAATTGGCGCCCAGTGCAATATAGACAGGTACGGGCGTGCTGTGCATACGCCGTGTTTACATGCTGAGCTACTGCTCGATGCCAGAGCCGCCTTGACCACTGCCATCACCGCCGCTGCGTTGGCCAGCATCGCGGCGCGGGCCGCGTCGCCTGCGTGGTGGACGGTCAGACTTTGGCTCGCTAACTGTGTCTGCGTCAGGCTGTGCATCCACTTTGGAATCCACTTTAGCATTGGGCTTAGATTTAGGTTGTGCACGCTGCTCATTGCGCTGCTGCTCGCGCAGCTGTTGCACCAAGTCTTCACGCACGCCCATGTCGGCCATGCTGAACTCTTGCCACCAGTCGGCCAGGCTAATGTCTACCTCGCCCACGTCGGCGCGCAAGCGCAGAAAGTCAAAGCCTGCTCTAAAGCGCAGATGCTCTACCAAGCTAAACGGTGTAGCACCTACACGTTTGTCAAAGCGCGGCTGCATCATCCAAATCTCGCGCATGTCAGCGGCCAGCTTGCCACGGCCGCTCACGTCGCCAATGCGCAGGTTAAACACATCGTCAATCGCCTCGGTGAGCGCTGGAAAAGGGTGCGCGCCTTTTTTAAGCAGCTTGTCCCAGCCGTCTCGCACATCGTTCCACAGCACGCACGCGAGCAGAAAACTCGGCGCAACCGGTTTACCTTCGCCCACGCGGCGGTCGGTGTCTTGCAGCGCAGCAGTGATAAACGGTTGGTCAGCGCGCTCTACCACCAGGTCAAGCAGCGGGTAAATGCCTTTGGCAAGCCCCAGTTTTTTCAGCTGTTCAATGCTGGCCAACGAGTGGCCGGTTTGCAGCAGCTTTAACATTTCGTCAAACAGGCGGCTTTGCGGCACGTCGTTTAAAAGCACTTTGCATTCGGCCAAAGGCTTAGCGGTTTTTGCGTCCATCTTAAAACCCAGCTTGGACAGCTTGGCACTAAAACGCACGGCGCGGATGATGCGCACCGGATCTTCACGGTAGCGCGTGGCCGCGTCGCCAATCATGCGCAAGGTGAGTTTTTTGCTGTCTTCAATGCCGTTGTGGTAGTCCACCACCACTTGCGTCTCGGGGTCGTAGTACATGGCGTTCACGGTAAAGTCGCGGCGTGCTGCGTCGTCAATTTGCGGGCCCCACACGTTGTCGCGCAGCACGCGGCCACTGGCATCTACCGCGTGCTTCATGCCCGCCAGCTCCGTCTTGGACGTGCGCTCGTTGCCACCCACTTGTTCAGCATCCACACTTTGCACATTGGCGCGAAAGGTCGACACCTCAATCACTTCATGCTCGCGCCCACGACCAAACACTACGTGCACGATGCGAAAGCGCCGCCCAATGATGAAGGCACGCTTGAACTGCATTTTGACTTGCTCGGGCGTAGCGTTGGTGGCCACGTCAAAGTCTTTAGGCCGCAGGCCCAGCAGCAGGTCGCGCACCGCGCCACCCACAATGTAGGCCTCAAAGCCTGCGTCTTTCAGCGCGGTCACCACCTCCCATGCGCGCGGGTCTACCAAGTCGCGGTTGATCTTGTGTTCAGACTGCGGTATCTCCACCCGCTTGGCCGTCTTGTTGGCAGACTTGGGGGAGATGAGTTTTTCTATAAATTTTTTAATCATGGGTCCAAAGATCTAGTATTTTCCAGCCCCGCTGCAGGGCCAGCGCACGCAAGGTGTCGTCAGGATTAGTCGCCACCGGCGTATTGACCTTCTCTAAAAGCGGCAGATCGTTCATGCTGTCGCTGTAGAAGGTGCTGTGGGTCACATCATCCCACGTCTTGCCGCGCTCGGCCAGCCACTGCAACACGCGGGTGATTTTGCCCTCTCGAAAGCTCAGCTCACCCACACGCTCGCCGGTGTACCAGCCCGAGGCGTCTTTCTCAAGCTGCGCCGCAATCAGCTGGTCATCCGTAAAGCCCAAGCGCTGCGCAATGGGTGCGGTGACAAACTCATTGGTCGCGGTCACCAGCAGCAGCGTGTCGCCTGCAGCGCGGTGCTGCTGCAGCAGCTGCAGTGCCGATGGTTTGACAGCATTTTCAATCACCGAGCTTATAAATTCTGCTCTGGCAGCTAGTGATTTTGTAGCGCCTTGCGCGCGAATAGCCTGCGTGGCAAAGCGCAAATAATCATGCGGATCCAGCGTGCCCGCTTTGTACTGGTCATAAAACGCATCGTTAGCGCGCTTAAACTCATCGCGGTCGCGCCAGCCGATAGATATGGTGTATTCACCCCAGCTATGGTCACTGTCAATAGGCAACAGGGTGTGGTCTAGGTCGAAAAGGGCGAGGTTCATGTGGTGTTAATTTTAAGGCTACGAAGCTTTGGGCACATACTTTGGCACATAGGGTGCCAAGCGCTGCGCTAATGGCGCATGGGCACGTGTCAATGCAGCCAAGCCTTGATTTAAACGTTTTTGCCAGCCTGGGCCACGTGAATGTGCGTCTGCCCAAGCATCGGCCAGTTCATCAGCGCGATAAGTTAGGTACCAATCTATCAACGCTGCGGCTTGTTGCACGTCTTTGCTGGCTTTGGTTTGAAATGCAGCGCTGCGTTCGCCTACTATCAACAGCTTGTGCACTGCGTAGCGTGCCGGCGATGGAATATTAACCACTACCGACACGCCGTTACGGTCCATCAACACGGTTTGCTCTACTTTTTCTAGCGAAAATTCCATAAACCGCAACGGCTGCAGCGCGACATTAAGGTTGGGAATGTTAATTGGCGCATCATTACCACGGTGCTGGCTGGTTAGAAAATCAATTTGAAATTCTGCATCGCCAGACAGTTTGTACGATGCACACGTTTTGCCGCCCTGCCCGCTGCTACCCAGCTGCACTAGAGGAATAAACCCAGCCTCAAAACTACTTAGCGCCTCGTGCACATCAATTTTGATATTGGCTAGCAGCGCAAGTGACATGTTTTTACCCGCATGGGCAAAATCAACATCAGTCGTGCTTTCACCACTTGCCCACTTTACGCCCAGCATATTGCCCATGGCAATAAAAGCATGTGTGCCCACCAGCACGCCGCCCGCACGAAAAAATCCATATTCAGACAGCCTGCGCACCGCCCGCACATGCTTGGGTACGCCATGCGCGCAGCCCAGTGCCAAGGCGGCTTTCACCAAAGGCTCGGTGCGCTGCCCAGGTGCTTGTGCGCCCGATTTAGCACGCGCCACAGCAGCGTCTACCGCGTCAGACACTGGCCCCACGTACAACTGGCGCAGCACACCATCTAGATCGCGAAACGAAAAATACCAATACCCCAAATCACGCACCGTTTTCTTGGAAAAACTGCCGTTCAAATGCGAAATATCTCGCACCAGCTCTAGCCCATTGGCTACATCGGCCAATTGTGCATAGGCAGTTTGGGCGGGGATGGATAGCTCGGTGTAGTGGTACATTTACTTTTATTATACAACAAAATATAAAATGTTGTATAGCAATAATATTATTGTCATCGTCAGCATGGTGTTTAGTACATGTGAGCGAAATTTACGCCTTCACGGACGAATTAGTTTTTTGTGGTTTTTTCTAAATCGCGCGATATGTTGAATAAACGGAGCGCTAATAATACGCAAGATATAAGCATCCAAACAGCTATTGATTTTGCAACAGTTGTATAAAACTGGTGGTCAGCTCGCAGCACAAATATGAAAAACGTAGAGATGGGATAGCCAATAATAGGAAATAACAACCAAAACCACCTTGTTCCTTTCTTAGCTGCGATGGGAATAACCAACAAGAACAATAGATACAGAGCGAATATTGCAAACGCCTCATTCGTTCTAGGGCCAATGTCTGCATAGACTCTCCCAGAAAAGAATATCAATACTTATGACATGCCAAAAAACTTAAACATCTTAGTCAATGGTCTAAAAGCGCTCAAACCTGCTCCAACATACTCTTAATCAACGGAATCGTAATCGCCCGCTTGGTGCTTAGCGCATAGCCATCTAGCTGCTGCAGCAAATGCATCAACGAGCCTAAATCACGGCTGAAGCGGGTGAGCATGAAGTCCATGACGTCGTCGCTTAAAAACACACCGCGAGCGTCGGCCTCGCGGCGCAGTACGGCGCGGCGCTCTGCCTCGCTTAATACATGCAGTGCAAAAACATGGCCCCAGCCCAGGCGCGTGCGCAGGTCGTCGCGCAGTTGCAAATCGGCCGGGGGCAAGGCACCCGCACCTAGCACCCAGCGCTGTTCGGTTTGGGCGTTGATAAACCAGTTGAACGCGGCGTGCTGTTGCACGGCGGTGTACAGGTGCACATCATCTAGCAGCACAGCGCTCCAGGCGGGATTAAATTCTGCTGGCTCGTGTACCGTAGCGTCTATCCAGCCTACTTGCGCGCCTTGGGTGCGTAGTGCCTCACGCACGGCTTTTAGCAAGTGGCTTTTGCCGCTGGCGGTGTCGCCCCACACATAGGTGGGCACGGGGGATCGCATGGCGTTGCTGGTCCACAGCTTTAAGTGCATGAGCGCAGCTTCATTAGGGCCGGCTAAAAAGTTGTCTAGGCTGGCACTGGGCACTAAGCCAATGTCAAGCGCGATTTGCTGCATGTGGCTTTAGCCTTTGTACAGGTTAGACGCCAAATAGCTGTCCCGCAGGCGGCGCGCGGCCACCAGCAGCACGGCACTGGCCGGCAGCGCAATAAACACCCCCACAAAGCCAAATAACTGGCCAAATGCCAGCAGCATAAAAATCACCGCCAGCGGGTGCAAGCCAATACGCTCGCCCACCAAACGTGGCGTAAGGAACAGGCTTTCAATAATCTGGCCCGAGCCGTAGACCACGGCCACCATCACGATAGCTTTGATCGACGCAAACTGCAGCAAACCTGCCAATATGGCCAATATCAACCCAATGCCAAAACCGACGTAGGGCACGAACATGGCCAACCCAGTGAACACGCCGATGGGCAACGCCAGATCTAACCCAAAAAGCGCCAGGCCGATGCTGTAATAAGCCGCCAATATCAACATAACCAGCAACTGGCCACGCAGGTATTGACCCAGCACTTGGTCTGAGTCGCGGGTGAAGCTTTCAACACGCGCCTTCAGGCGACGGGGCACCAGCGCAATGGCCTTGGCCACCAAATTTTTCCAGTCCATCAGCAAATAAAACAGTGCCACAGGAATCAGCACTAGATTGCCCACCAGCACCAGCGCCACACTACCGCCCAGCTTAAGCGACGACATTACAGACGATAAAGTATCCTCAGCGTTGGTGTTGAGGTATTTGATAACGAAGGTTTTGACAGTGGCCGCATCGAGCGTGAATTTGATACCCAGGTTAGCAAGCAGCGGTGATGCCCATGCGTTGAGCTTGTCTACCAGCGCGGGCAGTTGCTCGCGCAGCAGCGGAACCTCCTTAGCCATGATCGGCACAATCAGCAGGGCGACGGCTAGCAGCGCTAAGATAAAAACCGCCTCCACCAGCACCACTGCCAGCACGCGGGGCACCTTGCCACTGGACATACCGTCAATTTTGTCGACCAAAGGTGTTAGCGCGTAGGCCAGCACAGCGGCCACTACAAACGGCGTGAGCACAGGGCCCAGCAGCCAGACCAGCAGGCTAACGCCTAAGGCAATGCCAACCCATGCGGCGGCGGTTTTTTGAGCGGGAGTAAATTGCATACAGTGAAATGAGCGCTTGCGCCTAGAATTGAGGCAATTTTACGGGGCAAAAGGCCACCAGTACCGCTAAAGACAGCCCCTTTCGACCTTAATACCACGGCTTTTCATGCACAACGGGCTTTGTGCGTGCCCAAACAACACTAGACACAGCTATCAAATTATGAGCAATTCACCCCAATCTACCGCATCACCCGTCCCGTTGTCTTACAAAGACGCTGGCGTCGACATCGTGGCAGGCGACGCGCTGGTAGAGCGCATCAAGCCGCTGGCTAAAAAAACCATGCGCGAAGGCGTACTGGCAGGCATCGGCGGCTTTGGCGCGCTGTTTGAGGTGCCCAAGCGTTACAAAGAACCCGTGCTGGTCAGCGGCACCGACGGCGTGGGCACCAAGCTCAAACTAGCGTTTGAGTGGAACATGCACGACACCGTAGGCATCGACCTGGTGGCCATGAGCGTGAACGACGTGCTAGTGCAAGGCGCCGAGCCGCTGTTCTTTTTAGATTATTTTGCCTGCGGCAAGCTAGACGTAGACACCGCCGTAGCCGTAGTAGGTGGCATTGCCAAAGGCTGCGAACTCAGCGGCTGCGCACTGATTGGCGGCGAAACCGCAGAGATGCCCGGCATGTACCCGGCAGGTGAATACGACCTAGCAGGCTTTTGCGTGGGCGCGGTAGAAAAATCCAAAATACTATCGGGTAAAGATGTCAAACCCGGCGACGTGGTGTTGGGCCTAGCTAGCAGCGGCGTACACAGCAATGGCTTTAGCCTAGTGCGCAAATGTGTAGAGCGCGCAGGCGATGCGGCACCCGCCTTCTTAGACAAAAAGCCTTTCAAACAAGCCCTGATGGAGCCCACCCGCTTGTACGTCAAAAACGTGCTCGCCGCCCTCGCCGCACACCCGATTAAAGCCCTCGCGCACATCACCGGCGGCGGCCTGCTAGAGAACATCCCCCGCGTGCTACCTGAAGGCACCGCTGCACATTTAAAGAAAGGCAGCTGGCCACAGACCGAACTGTTCGCCTGGTTGCAAAATACAGCAGCGATTGACGATATCGAAATGAACCGCACGTTTAATAACGGCATAGGCATGGTGGTGGTGATCGACGCGGCCCATGCTGCTGCCTGCGCCGCCACCTTGCGCGCTGCGGGTGAGCAGGTGTTTGAGATTGGGGTGATTGCGGTGCAGGGGGCGGGTGAGCAGGTGGTGGTGGCTTAGGGCTAGCGTTGCCGTACTTATCGCTTTGAAGCACAAGCAAGTAGCCTTTGCGCTGAGCACGCTCTAGCGCTTGGAGTGAACAACTCCGCGGCTGTCCCCCGCCCTTCGGGCTCCTCCTTTATGCCGCTGCGCTGTTCACTCCAAGCGCCAGAGCTACGAACAGGTATGGTTTTAGGGCTAGGGGCAAAACTCTCGCGGAGTTGGGCAAATCAAATTAGGCAAGAGATTGCAACTGCCTGTCCGTGGCAGTAAACCAATATGTCCTAAAACGATCTATATTTGTCAGTACATGTGCAGATTAAATCTAAAATTTGCATCAAGATAAGGGTTCTTTGATAAAGGAACCCTCTTCATGAAAACCTGTCTGATTGTGATTGATGCACAAGAATCTTTCCGCCATCGCCCTTACTACTCCGAGCCCGACATGCCCGCTTACCTGAGTGCGCAAAACGCTTTGATCCAAGGCTGCGTGAGACAAGGCGTGCCGATAGTGCGCATTTTCCATGTGGATGGCCCTCAAACAGTAGACAACGCCTTTGCAATAGAGTCTGGCCATGTAGCAGCCATCAAAGGTTTGATAGATTTTAAAGCCACTGCAAGCTTCCATAAAACCCGCCACAGTGCACTGGTAGGCACCGGGCTAGAGGTGTGGCTGCACCAAAACCAGATAGGCAAAATTATCGTCAGCGGAATTCGCACTGAACAGTGCTGCGAGACCACTGCGCGGCATGCGTCAGACATGGGCTACGCTGTGGACTATGTGATGGACGCTACGCTGACCTGGGATATGCAGCAGCCCGATGGCACAACGTTAAGTGCTGCGGATATCAAAATGCGCACGGCCACGGTATTGCAAGACCGTTTTGCCAATATCTGCTCTGTGCAAACTGCACTGGCGCAGATGGCTGCAGACGGAGCGGATCTATCAGCCTAAGGAATGCCATTGAAACGCATCGCTAGTCCATCGCAAGCGGCACCTGTCGCGCAAACAGCATCACAGATTGAAGTGTTGTTTGTGCTGCTGCCCGATACGCTGATTTTGGACTGGGCCGGGCCAGCAGAAGCTTTTCGGATTGCTAACCAATCGCTGCTACGCCAAGGTAAGCCTGCGGCTTTCAAGCTGCGTTTTGTAGGGCTGCAGAGCGAAACGCGCAGCTCGGTAGGGGCGCAGATCGCGCAGATAGAGCCGCTACCTACTCTGCTGGCCACCCCTACATGGCTGGTATTGCTGGGCTACCCTGACGAGGCAGCGCACCAAGACAGCACGCAGGTGCGGCAAGTCACACACTGGCTGCGCAGTGTGGACAAACAGCTGCACGCGCCCGGCTCGCCACACCGTTTGATTACGATTTGCGCAGGCGCGCTGCTGGCTGCGCAGGCGGGGCTGCTGGCGCATACGCGGGTGGCTACGCACCACCTGGAACTTGATGAACTCAAGCGCCTTGAACCGCTGTGCGATGTGCAAGCCAACCGCGTGTTTGTCATAGACGATAAGCGCGGCGTGTACAGCAGCGCAGGCATTACCACGGGCATTGATTTAGCGGTGTACCTGATAGCGCAAACTTGTGGTGAGGCCATAGCGGCGCGTGTAGCGCAAGTGATGGTGCTGCCGCTGCGCCGTGGCCTCAACGACCCTGAGCTGTCGCCGTTTTTGCAAGGCCGCGCGCACATGCACCCTGCCGTGCACCGCGTGCAAGACGCCGTCAGCAGTCAGCCTTTAGCAGACTGGACAGTGACCCGCATGGCCCAGGTGGCTTGCACGTCTACACGGCATTTAGCACGCCTGTTTGATGACCACGTGGGCTTCGCACCGCTGGTGTATTTGCGCAGCATACGGCTGGCGTTAGCGCAGCAGGCCTTGGCAATGGGCCAGTCGGTGGGGCAGGCTGCTCAGGTGGCAGGGTTTAGCAGCGACACCCAATTGCGCCGCGCCTGGCATGCTGCAGGCAAGGCGGGTACGCCGTCGGGTGGGTAGTTTTCAATATGACATTTGCTATAAATTAAATAGCTATAGAATCAATGAATACTTGGACTACAGGCCAATTTAACACCTAAAACGGTCTGCACACTCTTGAAATTAACCCGGCATGCTGCGCAGCTCAGCCACGCGCTCAGCGATGGCGTCTAGGTCGTATGCATCTTCGGCTTTGGACAAATAGACTTCTAAATCAGGCACCGCTGCCGCATGGTTACCCAGCTCAGCATAGGCCAAGCCGCGGTCACGGTAATCGGCCCACGCGTCGGGCAGCAGCACTATCACGCGGTCTAACACGCTGATCAGGCGTGGCCAGTCTTCTTGGGTTTTATGGATTTCTTTCAGGTTGCGCAGCATGCGGGCGATGATGTCGCGCGGCTGCGCAGGCTGCAAATACAAACCCATGGGCACGTCAAAATCGTCCACCAAGCCACTGCGGCGTTTGTAGGGCTCCAGGCGCTCGCTCAGGTCTTCACGGCTTAGGCTTTGGCCGTTCAGTGGGTCAATCACTACCTGGCCTTTGGGCAAATTAATTTTGATCAAAAAATGACCTGGGAACGCTACCCCGCGGGCATTGAGGCCAATGGCCTGCGCCACCTCTACCCATAGCACCGCCACGCTGATGGGGATACCTTTGCGGGTGCGCAACACGGCGCTGAGGTAGCTGTTGTCAGGGTCGTAATAATTGTTAACATTGCCGGCAAAATTTAAATCGCGGTAAAAAAACTGATTGATAGCGCGCAGGCGCTGTATGGCGGGCGCGTCGGTGGCGATGCGGCGTTTTAGCCGCGCAACCAGCTGGTCTACATCGCCCAGCACCTGCTCGACGTCCAAATTGGGGTATTCGTCTTGGGCCAAAGAGGCTGCTGCCTCTAATAACGGAAACTGCTCGTCACTGGCCACCAAAGTAGCAAAGTACTCTAGCGGCGTGGGGGTGTCATAAGGTAGCTGCACAAGCGTACTGTGGCATAAAAAGCCAATCGATTCAAGCTGCGGGTTTTTAGCGGCGCAACAAGGCGCGCACTTTCAGGCCAGCAGCCCAAATAGCTACAAAATAGATAGCTGCCCCAGCAGTAATGACTGCGACTAGCAGCATAATTCGCTTGAAAATCTGCGCCTGAAGTGCTAACCAAGGTAGTGCTGCGCTGTGGCTAGCCCACATCAAAAACACCGCCAGCAGGGCGCTGCCCGCCAACACCTGCAGCGCAAAGCGCCCCCAGCCGGGCTGGGGCTGCCAGGTTTTGTTACGCAGCAAGCCCCACATCAGGCAGCCCGCGTTAAGCAATGCGCCCAAGCCAATCGACAGCGCCAGCGCAGCGTGCTGAAAATAGGGCACTAAAAAGTAATTGAGGATTTGCGTAAACACCAGCACTGCGACGGCGATTTTCACCGGCGTTTTAATATCTTGCTTTGCGTAATAGGCTGGGGCCAGCACCTTGATGGCCACCAAGCCTATCAGCCCAAAACCATAACCCATCAGCGCACGCGCCACCTGTGGTACATCAGCCTCTTTGAAAGCACCATAGTGGTACAGCACCGCCACCAAGGGCTGGGCAAAAGTTAGCAGCGCTACCGCGCTTGGCAAGGCCAGTAACAGCACTAAGCGCATGCCCCAGTCGATCATGTCAGAGTAGCTTTGGTGGTTACCTGCAGCCTTGGCGGCGGCCAGCTGGGGCATCAACACCACGCCGAGGGCCACACCCAGCATAGCTGTGGGAAACTCCATCAAACGGTCGGCGTAGGTAAGCCAGCTGACCGAGCCCGTGACCAAATGCGAAGCAATTTGCGTGTTGATCAGCAGCGATATTTGTGCCACGCTTACCCCCAGCAGCGCAGGCAGCATGAGGCGAAAAATATTTTGTGTGCCGGGGTCGCGCCAGGCGGCTTTCACATCGGCCCAGCGTACCGATATGCGCGGCAGCAGGCCCAAAGCGCGCAGCGCGGGGATTTGCACCAACAGTTGCACCACACCACCGGCCATCACCCCTACGGCCATGGCGTAGATAGGCTCGATATCTTTGGTTCTAAACCACGGTGCCAGCAGCCAAGCTGCAGCAATCATGCACAGGTTAAGCAGCACCGGTGTGGCGGCTGGCACGGCAAACTTTTTCCAGGTGTTGAGCACACCCGAGGCCAACGCCACCAGCGACATACAGGCGATGTACGGAAACATCAAGCGTGTCATGAAACTGGCCGATTCAAAAGCCTGTGGGTTTTGCTGCAGGCCGCTGGCCATGGCATACACCAGCAGCGGTGCAGCAGCAATGCCTATGATGCTGACAAACACCAGCATCCAGGCTAATACCGTAGCCACTTTATTGACCAGCAGCCCCGTAGAGCTAGCACCATTTTGCTCTTTACTAGCTGCTAGCACGGGGACAAACGCTTGGCTGAAGGCGCCCTCGGCAAACAGGCGACGCAGCAAATTGGGAATGCGAAACGCCACATTGAACGCATCGGTCATTGCACTGGCACCAAACATGGCTGCCATCAGCAGCTCACGCACGAGCCCGGTGATGCGCGAGGCCAGCGTGAACAGCGAGACGATGGAAGCAGACTTGATCAGACTCATGGATACAGTGGGTGCAGTGGGTGCAGTGGGTGTGGCTACGGAAACTGGCCCTAAGTGTACCGGGCTTGCTGTGTCTGGCTTGCTACGCCGCGCTTGCTGAGACAATACGGGCATGTTCAATGTCGTTTTAGTCCATCCCGAAATCCCGCCCAACACGGGCAATGTCATCCGCCTGTGTGCCAACACGGGCTGCGTATTGCATTTGATCGAGCCCTTGGGCTTTTCGATGGAAGACCGCCATATGCGCCGTGCGGGGCTGGACTATCACGAGTATGCAAAACTTAAGCGCCATGCGTCTTGGGAAGTGTTTTTAGGCTCGGAATCGCCCTCGCCCACACGCATGTTTGCCATGACCACCAAAGGCAGCCACAGCTTGTTTACACAGCAGTTTGCAGCGGGTGACTGGCTGGTGTTTGGG
>JAYTPK010000097.1:0-17515 GCA_043747295.1 Polaromonas sp.
GCACGTCTTTGGCCCCCAACTCAGAATGATCGCCACCCCGGCCTTTGGCGATGTCGTGAAACAGCGCCGCAGCGTACAAAATCCACGGCTTGTCCCAGCCACTGGCCAACTGGCTGCAAAAAGGATATTCGTGCGCATGCTCGGCCATAAAAAACCGGCGCACATTGCGCAGCACCATCAAAATATGCTGATCGACGGTGTACACGTGAAACAAATCATGCTGCATTTGCCCGACAATTTTGCGAAACACCCACAGATAGCGGCCCAGCACCGAGGTCTGGTTCATCAGCCTGAAAGCATGGGTAATGCCTTGCGGCTGGATCAAAATGCGCACAAACGTCGCGCGGTTAACTGGGTCGGCCCGAAAGGCGGCATTCATCACGCCGCGCGCGTTGTACAGCGCGCGCAGGGTGCGGGCTGACAGGCCCTTAACACCCACCGTAGTTTGATACACCAAAAACGTCTCTAAGATGGCATGCGGGTCTTTGATGTACAGGTCATCACTGGTCACCTCAATCATGCCAGCCATGTTGGCAAAACGGGCGTTAATGGGCTGCGGCTCGTAGGTTTGCGGATTGGTCGCCTCTTCGATGCGCTGGGCAATGTTGAGCAGCAAAATTTGGTTCAGCTGCACCACCGCCTTGGCCGCCCAGTAGTAGCCGCGCATCAGTTTTTCGCTGGCTCTGCGTTGGCTATAGCTCTCGCCCTGATTGCTGGCTTTCGCCGACGGGTCGCTCCGCCCCGAAAGCGCGGCTCCCTCGGGGGGCAGGTAAGCAGCGTTAGCGCGTAGCGTGGGGGCCATTCCATAGCCAAAGCTGGTGGCCACCACGTGCTGCAGGTCAAACACCAAGCGGTCTTCGCGCCGCTTGGCCGCTATGTGCAGCCGCGCGCGTACCAAGCTAAGCAGTGCCTCGTTAACTTTGATTTGTTTAACCTCTAGCGCCGTAGCCAAGCCTTTGCGGGCCAGTTCGTCCCAGCTTTTACCCAAGCCTGCAGCTTTGGCTACCCACAAAATAATTTGCAAATCACGCAGACCACCGGGCGACTCTTTGCAGTTGGGCTCTAGCGCATAGGGCGTGTCTTCAAACTTGGTATGCCGCTGGCGCATTTCTAGCGACTTGGCGGTAAAAAACGCCTGCGGGTCCATGGCGGCGTCAAAAGCTTTGGTAAAACGCTTGTACAGCTTAGCGTCGCCGGTGATCAGGCGCGATTCGAGCAGACTGGTCTGTATGGTCACGTCACTTGCGGATTCCACCACGCATTCGGCCACGGTGCGCACGCTAGAACCTATCTCTAGCCCTGCGTCCCAGCAGGCGGTGATAAAGTTTTCAATGCAGCTTTTAAGCTGCACGTCATCGTCAGCAGACGCACCGTCGGGCAGCAGCAACAACACATCGACATCTGAATACGGAAACAGCTCGCCACGGCCATAGCCGCCTACAGCCACCAGTGCGCAACCCGCTCCAGATGCAGCATCTAATGCGGCCTCAGTCCACAGCCTGCGCAGCACATCGTCGGTAGCTTGGCTTAGCAGGTGCAGCTGGCGCTTGACGCTGCGTGTGGACGCGCCAGTAGCTTCAATAGCGGTCAGTACGACCTGCTTTTGTGAGCGATATTGCTCTTTAGCCCCAGTATTCATTGCTCAAGCAGCTATAAAATTTATAGCGTTAAGCTACAGTCACAAAGCTTGGCGGCGGTGGTGTGCCCGCAGACTGGGTCATGATCTCCCAGCCCGTTTCAGTGACCAGCACACTGTGCTCCCACTGCGCAGACAGTGAATGGTCTTTGGTCACAATGGTCCAGCCGTCGCCGAGCTCGCGAATCTCCTTACGGCCCAGGTTAATCATCGGCTCAACAGTAAAAATCATGCCCGGCACCATCACCTCACCCGTGCCTGCCTTGCCGTAGTGCAGCACCTGTGGTTCTTCGTGAAACTTCTCACCCACGCCGTGCCCACAAAACTCGCGCACCACGCTGTAGCCATTGCCTTCGGCAAATTTTTGAATCGCCGCGCCAATATCGCCCAGCCGAGCGCCCGCTTTAATTTTGCTAATGCCGTGCCACATAGCGTCATAGGTCAAATCGCACAGGCGCTTAGCAAATGGCGATACTTCGCCCACTAAAAACATGCGGCTGGTGTCACCATGCCAACCGTCTTTAATGACAGTGACATCAATGTTGATGATGTCGCCTTTTTTAAGCGCTTTGTCGCTGGGCATACCGTGGCACACCACATGGTTAACGGACGTGCAAATAGCACCCGGAAACGGCGGGTAGCCAGGCGGCGCGTAGCCCACCGTGGCCGAGGTGCACTTTTGCACGTTGACGACAAAATCCAGCGCCAGTTTGTCCAGCGCTTGGGTGGTGACGCCGGGCTTGATAAACGGTGTAAGGTAGTCCAACGTTTCAGCCGCCAACCGGCCCGCCACACGCATGCCCGCGATACCGGCTTGGTCTTTGATAGTAATACTCATGAGGTGATTATCCCAGACCTTGGATAGGCTGGTGTTTTACTTGCTGTCTTGTACGGGATCAGGCCGAAGGCGTACTCAGCTGCGCGGCTGTCCTCCGTGGCTGCCTAGGGCAGCCTACTCCCCCTTTATGCCGCTACGCTGAGTACACCATCGACCTGATCTAGCGACCATGGTGGGTAATCACCACAGTAGCTCTCACCATGCCAGTACGCAGCCCTGGCACTGGGTGTGCACAGGAAAGGCTTGGTCAAATGCTTATGCAACACAGGAGAGCACGTCAGTTCACCACCCCCACCTTAGTCAACCCCGCCTTCTGTGCCATCGCCAAAAACGCCGCCACATACGCATACGGCGTATCTGCAGAGGGCCGCAGGTGCAGCTCGGGTTGGTTAGGCATTGCAGCAGCGGCGACAACTTTGGCATTCAGCGTGGCAATGTCTGCCACTGCTTCATTACCCCAACGCAAAAAACCTGCGGCGTCCATTTGCAAAACCACCACCTCGGGTACCACAGTAGAAGTTTGCGCTGAAGGTAAATCTAGGTTGACTGTGTTCAACTGCATCGGAATGGTGATGATCAGCATGACGATCAGCACCAGCATCACGTCGATCAGCGGCGTGGTATTCATCTCAATCATGGGGCTGGACTCTGACTCGCTTGCGCCTAGCTGGGGCGATAGGTGTTGGCTGTAAAGCTTCATGGTTTACCTCTGTCTACAGGCTCTTGCACGGGCTCGGTGATCAGACCTACTTTGGCAAAGCCATAGCCCTGCGCGGTGTCGATGATTTGGCCTACATAAGCGTAAGGTGCATTCGCGTCAGCGCGGATGTGCAGCTCAGGCTGCGGATTGCGGCCAGCGACTTGGGCTACATAGCCAGACAAGGTTTGCAAGTCGGGCGCAAAGGTTTCGTTAAAATAAAAATTGCCTACGCGGTCGATACTGATGACCACATAGTCGCCACTGGTGTCGCGCTTTTGTGCGGTCTCCATGGGTAAATTCAAATTGACTGTGGCGCTGACCACGGGGATGGTGAGCAGAAAAATAATCAGCAACACCAGCATCACGTCGACCAATGGTGTGGTGTTGATCTCGGCCATCCAGCCGTCTTCGTCGTCTGTGTCATCGCTGGCGGAGTACATTGCCATGGTTTATGCCTTGGGTTCGTCGCTCGGTTTGGCATCTAGCATTAAGGTGCTAGACAAAAGCACCATATGCAGCTTGGCACCAAAACCGCGCACTGATTCGAGCGCAAGTTTGTTTTTACGCAGCAGCCAGTTGTAGCCAAACACTGCAGGCACGGCCACGGCCAGGCCAATGGCGGTCATGATGAGTGCCTCGCCCACGGGGCCTGCTACGCGGTCGATGGACGCTTGGCCTGAAGCGCCGATTTTGACCAACGCAGTGTAGATAGCCCACACCGTGCCAAACAAACCAACAAAGGGCGCGGTAGAACCGATAGTGGCAAGCACCGACATGCCCGCTTGCATGCGCGTTTGTACTTTAGACAATGACTGCTCGATGGCACGGATGAGCCAAGTGTCATAGTCGATTCGGGGTTTTAGCGTGCCAAACTGGCGCACTGCTTCTTGCCCAGATTCGGCTATGTAGCGCATGGGGTTATCAATGGCCA
Organism: Polaromonas sp.; assembly: GCA_043747295.1. Classification (GTDB taxonomy): domain Bacteria; phylum Pseudomonadota; class Gammaproteobacteria; order Burkholderiales; family Burkholderiaceae_C; genus JAAFIP01. The sequence goes on from JAYTPK010000097.1 coordinate 4,106, forward strand.
GCTTGGTGACTTTGCTGGTGAACTGCACAATGGGGTTAAAGCTGCCGTGCGCATCAGCCGATTGGGCTTTGAGCTTGCGCAGCTCGATAAATTTGCTGACCATGACATACCAGCTGGCAATCGACATGATGGCAAGCAGCAATAAGCAGCCTTTGGCCACCCAGTCGCCTTGGGCCCAAATAGCACCTAAGCCATAGGGGTTGGCCGCTTTGCTAGCGGCCTGCGCGGCGGCCGCGCTGACTGTGCCAGCCGCCGCGCTGATGGTGGCGGTAGCCGTGGACAATGTTTGGGCAGCGGCGGTGCTGATTAAGGATAGGGTCATAGCGGGTTACCTTTTACATTTATCTTCATACAGTTTTTGCAATGTGGTCAGCACACCAAACAGACCTTGGAAGGTGCCTTTGGCTTTGTCGTTAGGTGGGCCTTTTAAGCAGTCAATATCGCCCGCCGCGTCTACGCTTTCGGCAAACGGGTCACGCGGCTTGGGGTTAAGCTGGGCGTTAGCCCGCTCGGCCAGGCTACCACCCGGTGTGGCCAGAGGTGGCCGGTAAGGATAGTTAGGCTGCGTGCGTGGCAAATTCAGGTTAAGCGGTGGGCGCGCAGGGTTGGTACCTGGCGGCCCAGCTAACGGCCCGCCTGCGCCTGTTGCACCTGGCACGCCACTAGGGCTGCCTGCAGTAGCACCTGTGGCGGCACCAGTGGCCGCACCTGTTGCAGCGCCCGTGCTACCGCCGGATGGTGTGCCTGCTGTAGCACCCGGCGCACTTGCAGCGCTTGGTAGTGGGCCGGGTGTGCCCCAGCCCGTGCTAGCGGCAGGTGCAGCAGGCGGCGTTGCACGTGGTGCGGCGCTGGCTGCGGCTGGGGCGGCTGGGGCGGCTGATGGCGGCGCTAGCACTGCTGCTGCGGGTGGTGACGGCGTAGTGGCCACTGCGGGCGGTGCTGGTGGTGCTGGCACTGGACTCGGACGAGGTACTGGTGCTGGCGGGGCTGGCACTGGTGTAGGTGCGGGAGCAGGTGTTGGTGCAGGTGTTGGTGCAGGAGCCGTTGTGGGTGCCAGGCTAGGCACTGGCGCGGGCGCGGGTGAGGGAACAGGTGCTGGTGCAGGTACTGGAGCCGGTATGGGCGCAGGCGCAGGCGCAGGCGCAGGCGCGGGTACGGGCACTGGCGCAGGCGCTGGCGGCGGTAGTTCAGGCAATGGTGCAGGTGCAGGTGGCGGTGGCACGGGCACAGGCGGTGCAGGTGCCGGGGGCGGTGGCGGTGGCGGTGACACGGGTGGGGCAGGCAAAGGTACGGGCGCTGGCGCTGGGGTGGGAGCAGGTATAGGTAGAGGTGTGGGTATAGGAGCTGGCGCGGGTGCTGGCTCGGGTGCCGGCGCGGGTGCTGGCGCTTCGGCCACAGCGCGTTGTGGAAAAGTTTCTTCTATCCGCTCAATGGGTTTAGGTGTTTCAGCAATCGGCTCTTCGCGCATGCGGATAGGGGTTTGCAACGGCTCAGCAGGGGCGCGCCGCGCGGCTGACCGGGCGCGGGCAGGTTTAACTGTGGCCACTTGCCGCGTCACTTCTAGCGGCGTGCTTTGCTGGGCTACCAGCGGCGGCAAGCTTTGCGCAACGGATGTTTGGCGGGCGCGGCGGGCGTTAATGCCGCGCTGCTGCTGGGCTATGGCCTGCGCGTTGGCGGCGCTGTTGTCATTGGCATTGGCTGCATCACTGCGAAATATCTGCACCACCATCGACCGCATGGCTTGTTGCAACGGCCAATACAAATTAGCTATCCACAGCAACGCCACGTGTACCAAAAGCACTAACGCCCACACCAGCGGGCGGCTGCGCTGGGGCGCAAGGTCATCGGCACGAAACAGGGGCTTGGTCACTTAAGTATGTTCTCACACCCCGTACAATCTAGGGTTATCACGCATATTGTCCCACCGACCACGCGAAGCTTGTAACCACCTGGCTACAAGTTATCGCCAAGATTCAAAGCGACCCGCCCAGTGACCGCCATTCAAGCCTCAGTTCTCACCACTTTTCCCGGGGGCCGTGCGCTCTCCATCAGCAAAACCGCGCAACTGCTATCTGCCGCCCAACAGATTGCACCGCAGATTGCCCAGATATCAACCCAGTGGGTGCACTGGGTGCAAACGAATACTACGCCGGTGGCCGACACTTGCGCCAAGCTGCAAGCACTGTTGACCTACGGCGAACCTTCGGTAGCCGCAACCGGCGAGCTAATTGTGGTGATGCCGCGCCTAGGCACCGTGTCACCATGGGCATCTAAAGCGACTGATATTGCACACAATTGTTTAGGTGATTGCGGCCTGCATATTCACCGAGTCGAGCGCGCCGTGCACTACACCTTCACTTTAAAAAACCCGTTGATAGGCAAAGCCGTTGTAAAGCCCGAACAGCGCGATGCATTGGCCGCGCTGCTGCACGACCGCATGACCGAGAGCGTGGCTTTTGAAACCGACGCGCCGCGTGCGCTGTTCACACCCCTGCAAGCTGCGCCGATGCAGTATGTCGATGTACTTTCCCAAGGCCGCGCGGCGCTAGACCAAGCCAACACCGAGTTTGGCCTAGCCTTGGCCGAAGACGAAATCATCTATTTGCTAGACGCCTTCACCGCACTGCAGCGCAACCCTACCGATGTGGAGCTGATGATGTTTGCGCAGGCCAACAGCGAGCACTGCCGCCACAAGATTTTTAACGCTCAGTTCACCATCGATGGCGTAGCGCAAGACAAGAGCTTGTTCGGCATGATTCGCAACACGCACGCCCTGGCGCCGCAGCACACCATCGTGGCGTATTCAGACAATTCGTCGATCATGGAAGGGCATGTAACAGACGCCTTTTATGCTAGTAGTCCAAGTATTCATTGCTTAGGCAGCTATGAAAATCATAGTAGCCTGCGCCACGTATTGATGAAGGTAGAAACCCATAACCACCCCACCGCCATCAGCCCGTTTGCCGGTGCCAGCACCGGCGCGGGTGGCGAGATACGCGACGAAGGCGCTACGGGCCGTGGGTCAAAACCCAAAGCAGGCCTCACAGGTTTTACCGTGTCACAGCTCGGCGGTAATAATTTAAATGGGGTCAGATCACATTTAAATTCGGAAATTAAATCGGATCTGACCCCATTTAATTTGGTGACCCCATTTAATTTGACCCCATTTAATTCAGACACTTCAAGTTTTCCATCCCACATGGCCACGCCGTGGCAAATCATGACCGAGGGGCCGTTGGGCGGCGCAGCGTTTAACAACGAATTTGGTCGCCCTAACCTGAACGGCTACTTTCGTGCTTTTGAGCAGACCATCGCCGGCCAGCGCTGGGGCTACCACAAGCCCATCATGATTGCAGGCGGCTTGGGCACGATTGATGCAACGCAGACTGAGAAAATTATTTTCCCCGCAGGCTCGTTGCTGATCCAGCTGGGTGGCCCTGGCATGAGCATTGGCATGGGCGGAAGCGCGGCCAGTTCGATGGCGTCGGGCACCAACGCTGCGTCGCTTGATTTCGATTCTGTGCAACGCGGTAACCCAGAGATTGAACGGCGTGCGCAAGAGGTGATTAACCAGTGCTGGCAAATCAAAGAAGCTAATCCAATTCTCGCCATTCACGACGTGGGCGCAGGTGGCCTGTCCAACGCATTCCCCGAGCTGGTTAACGACGCAGGCCGTGGCGCGCGTTTTGATTTGTCTGCCGTGCAGCTAGAAGAAAGTGGACTAGCGCCCAAAGAAATTTGGTGCAACGAAAGCCAAGAGCGCTATGTGATAGCGATAGCACCCGAGTCCCTGGAACTGTTCAAAAGCTTTTGTGAGCGCGAGCGTTGTCCGTTTGCGGTGATTGGTGTGACGACCGATGAGCGGCATTTGGTCGTTGGTGATTTTTCGCAGTCCACCGCTTCCGTTCGGACTGAACCAACCATTTCCGTTCACCCTGAGCTTGTCGAAGGGTACACGAAAACTTCGACAAACTCAGCCCGAACCGATGCTGGTTCAGTCATGATAAAAGATGCGCATGCCGTAGACATGCCCATGAATGTCTTACTGGGCAAACCACCCAAGATGCACCGCGATGTGAAGACGATACAACGTACCTTCAAACCCATCGACCTAACTGGCGTAGACCTGCAAGACAGCGTCATCAAAGTACTAAGCCACCCCACCGTAGCCAGCAAACGTTTTCTCATCACCATTGGCGACCGCACGGTGGGCGGCCTGACCCACCGTGACCAAATGGTAGGCCCGTGGCAAGTGCCAGTGGCCGACTGCGCCGTAACGCTGGCTGACTTGAGTGGCTTTGCAGGCGAAGCCATGAGCATGGGCGAGCGCACGCCTCTGGCTATCTTTAACCCCGCAGCCTCAGGCCGCATGGCCGTGGCCGAGGCCATTACCAACCTGCTGGCCGCACCGATAGAGCTGCCCCGCGTCAAGCTATCAGCCAACTGGATGGCCGCCTGCGGCGAGCCGGGCGAAGATGCCGCGCTGTACGCCACCGTGAAAGCGATTGGCATGGAGCTGTGCCCCGCACTGGGCATCAGCATCCCGGTGGGCAAAGACTCGCTCAGCATGCGCACGCAGTGGACGGAAAATGACAGCCCCTTTGGTAGCGACGCAGGCACTCAGCACAAAGTCACCTCCCCCGTGTCCCTCATCATCAGCGCGTTTGTCACACTGGCCGACGTGCGCGGCACGCTCACCCCGCAGCTGAACCGTGACGAGCCAGACACCACCCTAGTATTCATCGACATAGCCCAAGGCCACAAGCGCATGGCGGGCAGCATATTGGCCCAAGTGCTAGACCAAGAAGGCCAAGAGACCCCTGACCTGGATGACGCTAAAAACCTCATCAACCTAGTCAACGCCATCAACGCCCTGCGCACGCAAGGCCACATCTTGGCCTACCACGACAAAGGCGACGGCGGCCTGCTAGCCACCGTGTGCGAAATGGCTTTTGCAGGCAATGTGGGCGTAGCGCTGAATGTAGACATGCTGCTGCTAGAGGGCGATGGCATTACCGACAGCCGCATGGAAGTGGGCGACAGCAAAAACTGGAGCACCCAGGTGAGCGCACGGCGCGAAGAGATGACTTTGAAGGCTCTGTTCAACGAAGAGCTGGGCGTCGTCATCCAAGTGAAAACCGCTGAGCGCAACGCAGTGATGCAAACCCTGCGCGAGCATGGCCTGAGTAAACACAGCCACTTCATCGGCAAAACCCGCCCTGCCGTTGCGGATAACAATTTGAATGTTGGCGTAGGCGAAATCACCATTTGGCGCGACACTAAAAAAGTCTTCGCCGCCAAGCTGCAAGACCTGCACCAAGTGTGGGACGCTGTCAGCTGGCAAATAGCTCAAGGCCGAGACAACCCTGTGTGCGCAGACGCTGAGCATGCCAGTGTGGGTGACGCTGCCAACCCAGGCCTGCATGTGCACCTGAGCCCTTTATTAAAAGCACTTTTACAAGAAAATAAGCCTGTAGTCCAATTATTTACTACTCAACCAGCTATTAAATCAATAGCAAATACAACTACAAACAGCTCAACCCAACCCATTCGGGCCGCGCCTGCCCTCGCCCCCAATGTGCTCACATCGCGCCCCAAAGTAGCCATCCTGCGCGAGCAAGGCGTTAACTCCCACGTCGAAATGGCCTACGCTTTTACCGAAGCAGGCTTTGAAGCTTTTGACGTGCATATGACCGACCTGCAAACTGGCCGTGCCAAGCTGGCTGACTTCGCAGGCCTAGTGGCCTGCGGCGGTTTTAGCTACGGCGACACCCTGGGCGCAGGCATAGGCTGGGCGCGCAGCATCACGTTTAACAACGCATTGAGCGACCAATTCAAAGCCTTCTTCACAAGACAAGACACCTTCGGCCTAGGCGTATGCAACGGCTGCCAAATGTTTGCCGAGCTGGCCGATATCATTCCCGGCGCACAGGCTTGGCCGCGCTTTACCACCAACCAAAGCGAGCGCTTTGAAGCGCGCCTGTCGATGGTCGAAGTGCTTGAATCACCCAGTTTATTTTTCAAAGACATGGCTGCCAGCCGCCTACCGATTGCCGTAGCCCACGGCGAAGGCTACGCCAACTTTAGCCAGCGTGGCGACGCCAACAAGGTCATCCCGGCCATGCGCTTCACCGACAACCACGGCGCTGCGACCGAGCAATACCCCGCCAACCCCAACGGCAGCCCCGGCGGCTTAACAGCCGTCACTACTGCCGACGGCCGCTTCACCGCCATGATGCCCCACCCCGAGCGCGTTTTTCGCAACGTGCAAATGAGCTGGACCGATCAAGCCGTTGACCAGCACAGCGCGTGGATGCAGCTATGGCGCAATGCGCGTAAAGCGGTAAACTAAACCTCAACTTTTATTAAATACTATGGCCACAAGTCTTCTAGCCCTCCTGGACGATATCGCCACCATTCTTGACGACGTGGCCGTCATGACCAAAGTGGCGGCTAAAAAAACCGCTGGTGTTTTGGGCGACGATCTCGCCTTGAACGCTGAGCAAGTGTCTGGCGTGCGCGCTGAGCGCGAGCTGCCTGTGGTGTGGGCGGTGGCCAAAGGCTCGGCGGTTAACAAGCTGATATTGGTGCCCGCAGCCTTGGCTATTAGCTACTTTGCCAACTGGTTGATAACACCACTGCTGATGGTGGGCGGTGCGTATCTGTGCTTTGAAGGGTTTGAAAAAATCGCCCACAAGTTGTTGCACAGCCCCGAGCAAGACGCGGCGCATGAAGAAGAGATCAAGAAGGCGTTAGACAACCCAGCGGTTGATTTGGTAGCGCTAGAAAAAGACAAAATCAAAGGCGCAATTCGCACTGACTTTGTGTTGTCGGCCGAGATCATTGTGATCTCGCTGGGCACCGTAGCCACCGCCACATTCACTAAGCAAGCCAGTGTGGTCACCGCCATTGCCATCATCATGACAGTGGGCGTGTACGGCCTAGTCGCGGGCATTGTTAAGCTGGACGATTTGGGTTTGCACCTGCTGCAAAAAACCAGCAAATCTGCCCGCGCCTTCGGTCACGGCATCATGTGGTTTGCGCCCAAATTAATGAAGACACTGGCCATCGTAGGCACCGCCGCCATGTTTATGGTGGGCGGCGGCATTTTGGTGCACGGCTTTCCGTGGCTAGCCCATGCGGTTGAGGGTTTGATTGCCAACTGGGGCTGGATGAAAGTGGTCGGTTCTACGCTGGTGGATGCGGTGGCGGGCGTAGTAGTAGGTGGGCTTTGCTTAGCTGGTTGGACTATCGCAAGTAAAGTGTTTGCAAAAAAACTTAAAGTAAAGCAACGTTTGTTATAGCCGTGCGCTGAAATAGCCTAAATATGCAGGACATCTAAATTTTCTATTCTGTAAGAAATGCCCACAGACGCTAGAAAAATCTTAGTTGCCTTTGATTGATACGGATAGTCCTCGGCAGTATTCAACAGTTACTCCACTTAATCGAGCAGCCCATACTACTAAATTGTTTTTGTGGGCTGCTCCCGGTTTTAGAAATCATCCTCATCGCGTCAACAAGCTCCGCATTGCGTATTGGGCTGTTTGATGCACGTGAGTCGTCTAAACGCCCGCGATAGCTCAAAACACCTTGTGCGTTGATACCGAAAAATTCTGGTGTGCAGACAGCATCGTAGACGCGTGCCACAGCTTGCTTTTCATCAACTAGATATGGAAAAGTAAAACCAAACCGTTTAGCAAAATCTAACATCAAGACTGGACTGTCGTCTGTGTAGGTTCGGTAGTCATTTGACATCACGGCATGCACAGCGACACCTTCATCTTGCAATTGCTTTAGGTCTGCAACCATTGCGCGAACGATGGCGTGCACATAGGGGCAATGATTGCAAATGAATGCAAGGACGACGGTCCGTTTACCTAAATCTTGGGCTAAATCATACTCCTTACCTCTTGGGTCTTTCAATACAAAAGGCTCAGCCACCCAACCAAGCTCTGGTTTAGGTACTGTCGGATGTTGTATCGTCATTGCATTAACTCCTATTACTATATATGTTGTCCATCACTGAGCCATTGTTGCAAAGGGTTTTGCAAAATCATCAAGCGGCGTTTGCGCTAAATGGTTTGTGTAATTACTGATTGTTTTTTGCGCAATGCCAACAATGATTTCGAGCAAGTTTTTTTGGCTGTAACCTGCGGCTAAAAAGCTTGCAACCTCTCGCACAGTCAATACGCCTCGGTTGCGCACTAGTTGCAATGTTGTAGCCCGCAGTGATTCTAATTTTTCGTTATGTAGGCGAGTTTTTAAATTGAGTGCCGAGATCACAGCTTGGTCGATCTTCATCATGTTAGCCATGGCAGTATGGGCAGGTACGCAATAGTGGCACTGGTGCTCTATGTTGATGCTTTGCCAAACTACGGTTTTCTCTTCGTTGCTCAAGCTTGTCGCCATAAACAGGCCGTGCAAGGCGTTGTAGGCCGAAATTGCGGACGGCGCCGATGCCAAAACCCCCATAAGGTTGGGTACCATGCCCCAGTCAACCACCGCTTTTGCCAATGGTGCCTGACTGTCCGGCGGTGCGCTAGCTTGGGTATGGATAGGAAACTGGGTTGGAGTGTGCGTTGTCATAAAAACCTTTGCAAAATATTAAAAATAGGGGGTGTTGTGCGCACAACAAAGTAAAGTATATACAATTTTGAACGAATGTTCAATATATATTTGAACCATCGATCAAATATGTAAATATGTCTAATTTTCCAAAACATGACCGGGAAGAAGTGATTGACCGTGCGATGCAGGTCTTTTGGGCCAATGGTTACCACGCTACCTCAATGCGGCAGCTGCAAGATGCGGTGGATTTGCGCCCTGGCAGCATCTACGCCAGCTTTGGCGGCAAAGAAAGCCTTTTCAGAATGGCACTCAGACACTATGCCGACTTAGCTATGGTGCAGCTACAAGCTTGCCAGGCTGAGAATGCATCGCCCATGGCTGCTTTGCGCGCATTCGTCCGAAATGATCTCTTGCATGGAAACACAGCACCAAGCAGCATATGCCTGTTAGTTAAAACCGCAACAGAGTTAACCCAGTTAGATGGTGTTTTGCTAGAAGACGCACGTTCATTTTTGGCAGGAATACGCAATGCATTTTGCAAGCTGTTTGAAGAGGCCAAAACTTGCGGAGAGTTAACGCACAATGCGCAGCCAGCACGTTTAGCCAGCTATTTTCAGATGCAGGTGATAGGCTTAAAAGCTATGTCTAGACTGCAAAGCGATTCTTGTGTCACCAGCCAAATGATTGAGGATCTATTTAATAGTTTGGACACGGTCAAACTTAGCACAACCGTAAGCAAGTAGCGCAGCAGACAAAATTATGCGGCCGGTACTCGCTTACGAAACTTAAGCACTGCTGACCGATGCGCCTCGTCGAGCAGTGGCTTGACGGACTCAAATGTAGCGGGGCTCGGGTTGAGCACACTAACCCATGCCATCCACCCATAAACCGGGTGCGGAAGTAGCGTATTTAACGCACTAAAGTCGTGGCCCGTGTCGACAACACCACCGGCTGCTGGCCGGGCTGGTGGTGCCCCAAACAGGTTGCTGTAGGTTGCCTTGCTAACACCGATGTTGAGACGGTACACAGACGGACGGTTTAAATTGGAAGCTTTGTCGTTGGCTCCGTCTTTGCGCTTGAGCGTAGCGAAATAAACGCCGCGAGGCAGCGCTAGCTCAGGGTTATAAAAGAACGAGGTTTCACCCCAAGCCTCTATTGGCACAACGCCTGAAAACTTCTCGCAGATATAGTGGGCAATTGCCGAGTCTTCTACAGGTTCAAACATGGTTTACGCTACAAAGCGATAAAAAAATTGACCATCACGCACGGGGTGATCGTGCGTAACGTGCTCAATCATGCCTTGGCTTAGCAAGCGGTTAAGTATGATTTCAGCTTCGTGGCGTTTGATTTTATAGAACTTGCACATCCAGTCCACCGCCTCGGCTCCTATAAAGCAATGCCGGTAGAGCTTGCTCAGGTAAGTGCGGTCTTTGATGGCAACACCGCCATGAGACACCAGCCGCTTGAGCACTAGGCTGGGTTTGCACAGGTCGGCGGCGGTAGACGCGGCCATGCGGTAAAAATTGGGAGCATCTGCAAACGCTTGCTCGTGCGCCACATGGTGCAACATGCCTAGCGCCTGCAAAGCAACACCCAGCGCTATAGATTGCTCGCGGGAGGCGGTGTATTGCCCTGTCAACCAATCTACCGCCTCGCTACCTAAAAAACAGCTGGGGTATGACTTTAAATGGTAGGTACGGTCTAGCGCTTTAACATTGCTGATGATGGCTGCGCACAGCGCCTCGGCAGTCAGGCCAGTCCGTTTGCGAATCAGCCCGCGCGGCGAGGCGCTGTCTGGCTTGACCTGCATGGCACTGAAGTGACGGCTCAACACGTCGGCCGTGATGGATGCGGCCCAGGTGACTTGTGCTACCAAGTCAAGCATGCTGTGTGATTCGCAGGTAAGCGCAGCAGCGTCTAGCTGGGCATATAAGTCGGCAAAACCCAGCTCTTTGGCCCATGCACGGTCTGTAGGCCATAAGCCGCAGTCGCTGCGCGTGAGTATCATGCGTGCTCGGGATGTTGCATCAGGCAGCAGTGCTGCTAGGGCAGGCATGTGGGCTGCAGCTGAATGGATGGCGGACAGATCAATAACGGCTATAGCGTTGTCTTGGCTTTGCATTAAGGTGTTTATGCGCTGCAAGTCGGTGCGGCTGGGCAATATGTCGTGCGGCAGCACGTTCATGGCCATCATGGCCGTGCGCACTGCGTTGCGCGCATCGCCTGCTGGCAGACAAATATAAGCAGTGGGGGCCGTGGTTTGCGTCATAGCTTGGGCTTCCATTCCAGGCAGAGCTTGCCTGCCTGGAAGTGGGTCGCGCTGGATATGCAATCTATTACAGTCGCTGCAGTCAAAAGCCGCACCTGCTCGCTAACACAATGTCAGTGAAGCTGGCCTAGCCCTCAGTCCAGCGGCTTAATCCCCATTTCGGCCGCCAGCTTTACCCACTTTTGCGCATCGCCCTCAACGCGTTTTTTAAAGTCTTCGGGGGTGCCAGTGGCAGCGTCCATCGACAGGCCAGCTAAGCGCTCTTTGGCATTCGGTGTGGCTGCTGCTTTAGCCAGCGCAACGTTGAGCTTGTCGATCACAGGTTTGGGGGTGCCTGCGGGGGCTAGCACGCCAAACCATTGCTCATAGTCCATGCCTTTCACGCCCAGCTCGGCCAGGGTGGGGATATCTGGGAAGTCCGAGTCGCGTTTGGCGGTGGTGACAGCTAACATTTTAAGTTTGCCTGCTTTGTAGTGCACAGCAGCGCTGGCCATGGTGGTCAGCATCAGGTCGGTCTGACCGCTGATCAAGTCGATCAGCGCGGGCGAGCTGCCTCGGTAGGGCACATTGGTGAACTGAGCGCCTGAGCCTGCGCGCATCATCTCTACCACTACGCTACCAGAGCCGATCATGGCCATGGTGACTTTGTTAGGCTGCGCTTTGGCCAGGTCTAGCACTTTGGTGGCGACGATGCGGTTAATACCCTCGGGTGTAGCCTTGACGGTATGCAGTGCCGTGCCTACGGTTTTATCAACGAAAGCAGGGTTGGCAAACAAGAAGGCGGGCGTTTTAGCCAGCAGGCCTACAGGCGCAAAGTCCTTCACTGCGTCGTAGGGCATTTTGCGGGTGTAGATAGGCGCGGTGGTGTGAAAGATGTCTACCAGCACCAGCGTGTAGCCATCTGCAGGTGACTTGGCCACCATGTCGGTGCCGATGATGCCGTTGGCACCGCCTTTGTTGTCTACCACCATGGTTTGGCCTAGCAAGGTAGACATTTCTTGCGCTACCAGTCGGCCTGCTGCGTCAGAGCTTCCGCCTGCCGGGAAGGGCACCACCAGTTTGATGGGCTTGGCAGCAGGGAAATCTTGCGCAATGCTTGGCGTGGCTGCAATGACCATCGCAGCGCCGATGGCGGCAGACAGTTGACGACGAGAAATAGACATTGAAGGCATAGGGCTTGCATATTTAATGAAAAATTAAGTTTACTAGCTAAAACCCATAAAAAGACCAACCCAGTGCCAAGCGCACTCATCGTTTAAACTGGCTTGACATGTCTATGATTGAGCTATGCAAAACTCACTGACCCAACGCTACGACCGGCTCGACGCGCTGCGCGGCGTGGCGATGGTGTGGATGACGGTATTTCATTTTTGCTTTGACCTGCACCAGTTTAAGTGGATAAGCCAAGACTTTTATCGTGACCCACTGTGGACTTGGCAGCGGGTGTGCATTGTGACGCTGTTTTTGCTGTGCGCTGGCGCGGGCCAGGCTGTGGCGCTGCACCAAGGCCAAAGCTGGCAGCGCTTTTGGCGGCGCTGGGCGCTGGTGGCGCTGTGTGCGCTGCTGGTCAGCGTGTCGTCGTATGTCATGTTTCCGCGCAGCTTTATTTACTTTGGAGTGCTGCACGGTATTGCGGTAATGCTGATTATTGTGCGGCTGACGGCGGGCTGGGGCGCATGGTTGTGGCCATTGGGTGCGTTGGTGATTGCTACTAAATTTATAGCTATCTATGCAATAAATACTTGGACTATGCTGAGTTTTCTTAATCTAAAAGCGTTTAACTGGCTAGGTTTTATCTCTGTCAAACCTATCACTGAAGATTATGTGCCGCTGATACCGTGGCTGGGGGTGATGTGGTGGGGTGTGGCGGCAGCGCAATGGTTACTGCAGCATCGGCCTGCGCTGCTGACGGGCAGTGTGCCACCCGCTGCGCGCCTGCTGGTGTGGATGGGCGGCTGCAGCTTGGTGTATTACATGGTGCACCAACCGGTGATGATGGGGCTGCTGTGGGTGGTGCAGCAGTTTCGTTAGTGCTTAACTGCTGGTGAACGAGATATAGCTCCGTTCTTTCTGGCGATTTTCTTGGTCTTTGGGTTTTAGCTTCCCTTTGGCAATACATTTCTTCGTTGTTTAGCCGTGGCGGGCGGCGGGACATATCGCTGGGACAACTTCCGCGAACACGCGCGGCAGATGGTAGTTATCTTGAGATGGTGGGCCGCACCTCGCTACAGTTGTCCCATCGATAAGATCCCACCGCTGCACCCTGGTCGATGCTGTAAGACACGTGCGCCGGATAAATCGTTGCGGTTCAACCTGCAACCTCCTTCGCGTTTGACCTCAACCCACTACAAGCGCGCTGATGTGGCGTAGCACTGTCGCCACCGATTCGAACTTCGGGCTCGAAGCACGGAACAATTTGGATCAGGCAATGTGCGTGTTTGAGCGCAGCGAGTTTGCACATTGACCCAAATTGTGAGGTTCTATGTTGCAAGTCAAGCAGTTTGGGGCACTATTTGAGCTTTTTGTCCCACCATGCTCGCATCAAAAGGCTTGCCCGACTTCCATATTGCCAA
>JAYTPK010000098.1:0-3102 GCA_043747295.1 Polaromonas sp.
TGTTCCTGCTCCATTAGTCCAACCTCGCGCAATTGCTCCTGCGTCTGTTAATACAAACATTACACCATCTACTTCACAAAAACCAAGTGATGGTGGTGAGTACAGCTGGAACTTGAAAGACATTGAGACACGACACCCAGAATTGAATCCTGATCATTTGAAGTTTCGTAGTGATTTGTTAAGTGAAGCTGCCAACAGGCTTGAAACGTTTAAAAAAAGAGGTTACTCCCCAACCGAAGCTTTGAAACTCGCCGTTGCTAGTATGGAAAGAGAAAATGCCTTTATTGCACTAGCTCGACCCAGCACGGTATTACAGCAAACTGCGACGCATGAACTTTCGGTTGGGGAGGAAACTACTATTGGTATGGCTTGTGGGCATTACCAAATGAATGGCGATGTGGAAAGGTATCAACTATGTATCAGGGAACAAACAAATCGTGCAAGCCGTGGTAGCGCATTACCAACAATGAATCACTTAACAATGGGGGAGCAAGTGACTATAAATATGGCATGTGGAGATCATCAAATGATCGGTAATATTGAGGCTTATCAGTCATGTATAAGGACAACTGTACTTAAGGCTTCTAGGTAATCACGATTTTGATTAATTTTCGTTTCAACTGGTTCAAAAATGCAGTAGATTAACCATCGGAATTTTTAATATCTCAAAAGGATGGAAGATATTCTTCAAGTCCAGTAGGTATAATTTTTTTCTCACAAAATTCTATGGCTTCAGTCTTTCCAAGGCCAAACCCAGCAATAAATTGAACACAACTCCAAGGTGATTTCTCGGATTCATTTTCCATATCTATGCATTGTTGCAAAATGGCAGTTGCTTGCTCTTTTGTATCAGTCAGTTTAGCAAAGCTTAGTAACCAAATTTCAAGTCTGTCCTCAGAATTACTAGAAATATTCATGCACTGCATAACTCCGCAATGTATGCCTAATACATAACCCAATACATATTGATCGTTTAATTTTGAAAATGATAAAAGTGTTCCCCCTACAGCCTTCAAATGAAAGTCTAGGAGTGATGAAATAAAGGTAGCTGTTTGGCTATTTTTATTTGTCACAACTTCTATCTCTAATGCTTTACGAAAATGTTTGGAAAATCGCTCTATAGAACTGAACGCCTGTTGAGCTTTTATAGAATTACGTTCTTTGCTTTCTAGCCAAGCGCCAGCTAGCCATTTTGCATACCCACCGGCCATGTCGGTATTAAAAACAGCACGTGCTTGGTTCTGCATATTTCTTCCGAGTTCAATGCGACCATCACGCGACCAGTTTGGCATTTGTTCGATAAGTCGATCTTGAATTTGAATAAATCCTAGCATTGTGGTGCGTTGGACTTCATTTGCAACATTCTCCATGGTGGAAAATGTTGACTGTACACCCTTAAGTAAACGATCACCGTGTGCATCTTCATTCGCATTTTTGGCTGCATCAGAAATACTACTAAAAAATCCCATAATGATCCTTAAATTTTAAACATCTAGCCCGCGTATTTGCTGCCTGAGTAGCTATGAAAATAATAGCGATTATTCCGCAGAATCATCCCGATCCTCATACTCCAACCCTTCCCGCACCAGCAAGAAAATCTCCCGATACGCGCGACCTTGGCGGTGCGGGGTGCCGGCGGGGGCTTTGACCATGGCTTCTTGGTCTTTGCGGGCTTGGCGGATGAGGGCGCGGAGTTGCTGGGTGTCGGTTTCGGGTTTGATGCCGATCCAGCGCTGGAAAGCGTCGTCATTGGCGATCAGGTCGTCGCGCCACTTTTCTGCCACGTGCAAGGCCATTTTGTCGGCGGCGGAGCCGGTGGTTTTGTTGACGATGGCTGCTTTGGCGGCCTCAATCATCTCGGGCTCCAGCTTGCGCATCAGCTTGCCGACAAACTGCATCTGGCGGCGGCGGCCTTCGAAGTTGGTGATGCGGCGGGTTTCGGCCAGGGCATCGAGCAGTTTTTCGCCCAAACCGATCGCTTCCAGCTGCTCGGCGTTGAGGATGAGCAGGCTCTCGCCCAGCGCCTGCAGCTCGTCGCTTTCGCGTTTGTCGTCGGTACGGCTGGTTTCGTGCCGGCCTTTCATCTCGCGCTTGAGTTCTAGGTCAACCGCACTGTCTTCCGCGACAAAGTGCCCGTTGACGTAATAACCTTTTTTGAATTTGCCTGCCATGATTGCGTTCTCTTAAGTCATTCTCGCCGCTAAATATCAAGCGACTGAGTAAGCAAGTATCATAAGCCCTTGCGCTAGATATTGACTGTGCGCCTAATACAGAAAACCTATGAAAAACACCTCTTTGAAGTCCTCTCAAGCAACAAAATCAGCCGGTTTCGCCTATTCCCGCCCATTTTTTGAAGATTTGGTGGACAGCGCTATCGCCCACGCCAAGAAAATTGGCGCGACCGATGCGGGGGCTGATGCCTCTGAGGGCTGCGGTTTGAGCGTTTCGGTGCGCAAAGGCGAGCTGGAAAACGTGGAGCGCAACCGCGACAAATCATTGGGCGTGACGGTGTATGTGGGGCAGCGACGCGGCAACGCCAGCACGTCGGATTTCTCCGAAGCCGCCATTGAACGCACCGTACAAGCCGCGTTCGACATTGCCCGTTTCACAGCAGAAGACCCGTTTGCGGCGCTGCCGGATGAAGCCGATATCGCCACCGAGGCAGAAATTGCTGCCATCAATTTAGACCTGTTTCACCCCTGGGCGGTGACGAGTGAGCAAGCCGCTGTGCTGGCGTTGGAGTGCGAAGCTGCGGCCTTGAACACCAGCAAAAGATTCATCACAAACAGCGAAGGCGCGGGCGTGTCTGCTCAGCAAAGCCATTTTTTCAGCGCGCACACGCACGGGTTTCGCGGCGGCTATGCCAGTTCGCGCCAATCGATGTCGGTGTCCCCCATCGCGGGTCGTGGCGATGACATGCAGCGCGACGGCTGGTACAGCACTGCACGCAATATTGACGATTTGGCATCTGCCCAAGCCATTGGTCGCTACGCCGCACAGCGAGCGCTGAGCCGCCTCAAGTCCCGCAAAATCCCGACGACCGAATGCCCAGTGTTGTTTGAATCTCCTGTTGCTGGCGGTTTGTTGGGCGGTTTGGTGAAT
>JAYTPK010000099.1:0-1503 GCA_043747295.1 Polaromonas sp.
GGCTACCGCCTACTGAGCTTACATTCTCCTCGGGTTGGCGAGTGCTAGGTTGCAAATTTGGCGCTTCAATAGTCACCCTCAGTGACTCGGGTAGCGGCGTAGCTGAGGCAACATGTACAGAAATATCGTAGAAGCACGACACGTACACCCGCGCACCAGTGCCGGGTAAGTCAATGCCTTCATCAGCTGACTCACTTACATTTGCCAACCCCAGTTCTAGTTTTTGGGCATACACCACCACATCTTTGGTGGGTGTACCCATATCAACCGGGCTCGCGGGTGCTGCAGCTACTGTGGCATCTGTAGCATCTGAAATGTTTTGCTCTGCTACATATCCATTATTGCGACCGCCGTTTAGGCTGTGCCCTACAGTCAGGCCAGCAGCTACGCACATCAGTACCCCAAAAAATGCACGGGTCTCAAACTGCTTTTTCAATCCATCTAAACCCAGCAGCACTGCGCCTACCAAGCCAATCATCGCGCTGCTGGCCCAAACATCGTCGAATGAGCCGCCAAAAGCCAAGGCAGGCGTGCTTAAAACACCATTGAAAATTCCCACTAAGCACAGGCGCATGTATAAAGCGCCTGAATATGGCTTGGCATCGACGGTAGTTGGTTTGAGAATTTTTTGCATAATGCGTAAAACCGCTTTTTGATTAAGACCATTATGCCCAACCGCACCGTATTCTTTTTGTCTGATGGCACCGGCATTACTGCCGAGACTTTTGGCAACGCTATCCTTGCGCAGTTTGCCATCGAGCCGCGCCATGTGCGCCTGCCGTTTATGGACACGGTGGACAAGGCGCACCAAGCCGTGCGGCAGATCAAGCACACCGCTGAAGCTGAAGGTAAAAAGCCCATCGTGTTTACCACCTTGGTCAACATGGAGGTGCTGCAAGTCATCAACGATGGCTGCAAAGAAAGCGCCATGCTGCTGGATATGTTTGGCACCTTTGTCAACCCGCTAGAAGTAGAGCTGGGCATAAAAAGTAACCACCGCATTGGCCGCTTTAGCGATGTGAGTAAAAGCAAGGCCTACCACGACCGGATTGAAGCGATTAACTTTAGCCTAGCGCACGATGATGGGCAAAGTAACAAAGACCTAGAGCAGTCTGATGTGATTTTGGTAGGCGTAAGCCGCAGCGGCAAAACGCCTACGTCGCTGTATTTGGCCATGCAATACGGCCTGAAAGCTAGCAACTACCCGTTGATACCGGAGGACTTTGAACGCCAGCAGTTGCCACCCGCGCTGGTGCCGCACAAGAAGAAAATATTTGGTCTTACCATCTTGCCTGACCGCTTAAGCGAGATACGCAACGAGCGGCGGCCCAATTCAAAATACGCCGATTTAAACAACTGCCGCATGGAGGTGGCCGAGGCCGAGGCCATGATGCGCCGTGCGGGCATCAGGTGGTTGTCTACAACGACCAAGTCGATTGAAGAGATAGCCACCACCATCTTGCAAGAGATTAAACCTGAACGGTTGGTGTATTAGTTGCTGCC
>JAYTPK010000100.1:0-12150 GCA_043747295.1 Polaromonas sp.
CCTCTATCACGTCTTTGGCCACCAATGTACCGTTCTCGCACAGCGCAATCGTGACATGCACGTTGTATACATCGCCACCGCCTAGTTGAATCGATGGGCGCATGCAGGTGGTCAAAATTCTGATGCCTAAGTCGTTCAAAGCCTCGCGGGATACCGGTGACTCAATGAGGTACATGAAGTGGTCGTCGTTGTAGCGTGCTACGGTGTCAATATCGCGCGCTAGGCGGCGCAAACGTGCGCCGAAGTGCGCCATCACAGCCCCGCGCTGTGCCGTGCCCATGGGTGCCAGCTGAGCTGATTGGCCTAACCAACGCACCATCACCACACCGCAGGGCTTGCCAAAACGTTTGCTGCGCGCCAGCACTTGCGGCAAACGCACAGACACAATGCGCGGCAGCGACAGGCCGGTTGCCATATCGGTGTGGGCTAATGCGGATTCACGCTCTAGCGCAGCATACGATTCGCGGCTGCGCAAAATCATGCCTGTGTATATCACCATCATGCCAAGGCAACCTGTGATGGCGCCAAACAGCTGGGCAAGTTCTACATGCTCTATCCAGCCGATGATATAGGCTAGGCGCGCCATCATAGATATCGTCAAGGGCGCAAAACCTGCCACCACAAACCATAGCCATGACTGCATGCGCCAGGCCATCCACACCATCGAGCCTAAGTTCCACAGCATGGTCAGCGCCACCAAGGGGCTAAGAATTTCACGCGGAAACTGGCTACCCATCACCACAAAAGCCAGTGCTGCTACTACCAACACTGCAGTCACGCCGATTGAAACTTTGAAAATATGCGGTGCCGCGTTGCGCGCATAACTGACCTGGGTAGTAAACCAGGTGGTAGCAGCTAAGCCCAATAGAGGCAAAACTACAGGCATGATTTTGTTCAAATGTACGCTGCCTGGCCATATGCGCAAGCCGCAATAGCCTAGCAAGGTCAGTTGCGCGGTCAGCAGCATGAATACCATCAGACCAAACCACGCATACTGCGTATTACGGTACAGGCGGGCGGTCAACAAAGCCAAAACAGTGAGTAATCCAAACAAACCAATCATCAACCCTGCCAAGGTACCTACCCGCATGGCACCGTCAATATAGTCGTCAGGTGCAATTAACTGTGGCCGTTCAGTCAGTACGGTGCGGTTTTCTAGTTTGACAAAATACTGCCTGGATTTGTCTGCGTGGGTAGTCAGCTCAAAGCTTGGGTTGCGTGTGAATAAAGGCCACTGGTTCATCGGCACTTCTTCGCCCGCTACCTGTTGCATCCAACGCTGTTTGTCATCTAGGTAAAACAAGGTGACGCGTTCAATGTTCATGCGGGGTATGCGCATGTACCAAATTTGCGGGCTGCTGGTTGCAGGCATGCTAAACCGCAACCAAGCCTCGTTGCCGTCGTTGGTAGGGATCACCAGTTGTTCTGTAAGGGGTGCAAATTTGCTAGCGTAGCTGGGGCTTGCTAAGTCCGCAGGGTTGAGCACCTTACCCCGAGGCAGCATTTGATACTGCACTGGATCGGCCAGTTGAACTGCGCGACTATCATCAAACAATCGATCCAACTGTTGCCCTGATACCAGTATTGGGGCTAACAAGTAAAAAATGGCTAAAAAAGTGCGCAACAAAATAGTAAAACGGTTAACAAATGTACAAAGAATGACTATATACGACCTCCACAAAAGATAGTGATAAAAATACATTTTCTGTGCCAAAAGTCACAACTAAACCATAGGGCCACTGTTTGTGAATGTGTAGTGGGCACTAAGTCACAAGCCTTGAAACGAGCAAAAAAAACCCCGGCCTTAGCCGGGTGTTTTATAGGGAGAACTAGTGCTAAAAAAGCTGGTTGATGAAACAGATCACTGGTCCAAAATCACTCGCCTAAGTAAGCAGCGCGCACCTTAGGATCGTTGAGCATTTCTTTAGCGTCGCCGCTCATAGTGATGATGCCGCTGTCCATCACATAGCCACGGCTGGCGGCTTGCAGGGCCAGCTTGGCGTTTTGCTCTACCAGTAGCACGGTGACGCCTTGGGCAGACACATCGCGCACCACTTCAAAAATCTTCTCTACCATGATGGGCGATAAACCCATGGAAGGCTCGTCTAGCAGCAGCACCTTAGGGCGGCTCATCAGCGCGCGGCCCATGGCCAGCATTTGCTGCTCGCCACCGCTCATGGTGCCAGCCAGCTGGTCTTTACGCTCTTTCAAGCGCGGGAAGATGCCAAACACTTTGTCAATGTCGTTGGCGATTTCTGCGGTGTCGCGGCGAATATAGGCACCCATTTGCAGGTTCTCGGTAATGGTCATGCGGGCAAACACGCCACGGCCTTCCGGTACCATGGCCAGGCCCTGCTTGACCAAGTCCCAAGCGCCCTGGCCTGCAATGTTTTTGCCTAAATATTCAATCGTGCCGGCAGCAGCAGCCAGTGAGCCGGTGATGGCCTTCATGGTGGTAGTTTTGCCTGCGCCGTTAGAGCCGATCAAGGTGACCAGCTCGCCTTCGCGCACTTCAAAGTCAGCGCCTTTGACGGCCTGGATGCCGCCATAAGACACTTTAAGGCCAGATACTTTAAGAAGGATAGGGTTGTTGGTGTTGGTAGTCATGTGGTAAATCCTTCCCCGCTCAATGGCCGCCGCCCAAATAGGCTTCGATCACTTTTTCGTTCTTTTGCACTTCGGCAGGCGTGCCTTCGGCGATTTGCTTGCCATAGTCCAGCACGGTCACGCGGTCGCACAAGCCCATCACCAGTTTGACATCATGCTCGATCAACAAAATAGTGCGGTTGTCTTTGCGAATTTGGTCAATCAGCTCGCGCAACATGATTTTTTCAGTCGCGTTCATGCCCGCAGCAGGCTCGTCCAGTGCAATCAGCTGCGGGTCGGTGGCCAAAGCGCGCGCGATCTCCAGGCGGCGTTGGTCGCCATAGCTTAGCGTGCGGGCTCTGTAGTCGGCAAACTTGCCAATGCCTACATAGTCCAGCAGCTCATGCGCGCGCTGGGCGATTTCGGCTTCTTCGCGTTTGGCAGCGCCGCTGCGAAAAATCGCACCAAATATGCCTGCATGCGTGCGCACATGGCGGCCCACCATGACGTTTTCCAGCGCAGTCATCTCGGCAAACAGACGGATGTTTTGGAACGTGCGGGCAATGCCTGCCTTAGCTACTTCATGCACCGCCGAGGGTGTGTAGGGCTTGCCTGCCAGCTCAAACGTGCCACTGTCGGGGGTGTACAGACCCGTGATGACGTTAAAAAATGTGGTTTTACCCGCGCCGTTGGGGCCAATCAGGCCATACACCTGGCCGCGCTGGATAGTGATGCCTACATCGGACAAGGCCTGCAAACCGCCAAAGCGTTTAGAGATGCCTGCTACGTTAAGAACAATATCTTTGTCTGACATGGTGTGTCCTTATTATTTTGGAGTGTTCTGCAAAGACTTGCCATGCTCGGGCGCAGGCCACAGGCCTTTGGGCTTGAGCAACACCACGGTAATCATGGCCACTGCAATCAACAACTGTCGCAAGATAGACGCATCCAACCGGCCACCGGTCATGTCTTGCAGTGGGCCAGCTACGTAGCGCAGCACCTCGGGCAAAGACGACAGTAGCAAAGCACCCAAAATCACGCCAGGGATGTTGCCTAAACCGCCCAGCACCAGCATAGCCACAATCATCACTGACTCCATCAACGAGAACGACTCAGGCGAGACAAAGCCTTGAAACGGGGCGAACATCGCGCCCGACACGCCGCCAAAAGTCGCGCCCATGCCGAAGGCCAAGAGCTTTAAATTCCGGGTGTTGATACCCATGGCCTTGGCGGCAATTTCGTCTTCGCGAATGGCCATCCAGGCGCGACCAATGCGCGATTTTTCCAGGCGGTAGCACAAGAAAATAGACAGGATAACCAAGGCTAAAAACAGGTAGTAGTACAGGCTCACGTTTTGCACGGTGAAGCCAAACACTTCAATGCGCTTACCTAAATCAAGCCCAAAAAACTTGATCGAGTCGATCTCGTTGATGCCTTTAGGCCCGTTGGTGATGTTGACTGGATGGTCCAGGTTGTTCAAAAACACCCGAATGATCTCGCCAAAGCCTAGCGTGACAATGGCCAAATAATCGCCGCGCAGCTTCAGCGTAGGCGCGCCCAGCAGCACCCCCAGCATGCCTGCCAGCACGGCAGCCAAAGGCACTGCGACCCACAGCGGCATGTGCAGCCCCTCGGGAAACATGGCCTTGATAGCCGGAAAAGTATCCGTCAGATGGGGTGATGCCAGCAGCGCAAAAATGTAGGCACCCAAGGCATAAAACGCCACATAACCCAAGTCAAGCAGGCCCGCGTTGCCCACCACAATATTCAGGCCTAGCGATAGCAAGATATAAAGCAAGGCGACATCCAAAATACGCACCCAGCCGCTGCCTGCCTGCTGCACTACCAATGGCAGTATTAATAAAGCCATGGCGCAGAAGATGTAGAAAGCTGTGCGCTTTGGGCCTTGCAAAGAGTCAAACCATTTAGTCATGTTCATGTCTCCTTGGGGGTTAAGCGCGGTCAGCCACACGTTCACCCAGTAAGCCCGAGGGGCGCAGGGTCAGCATGATGATCAACACGATAAAAGCCAAAATATCTACGTAGTGGCTGCCCAGTACGCCACCCGTGAGCGTGCCCAGATAGCCTGCGCCTAGCGACTCGATCAGCCCCAGCAATACGCCGCCGACCACAGCGCCCGCCAAGTTGCCAATGCCGCCAAACACCGCAGCGGTAAAAGCCTTTAAGCCGGGTAAAAAGCCCATCGTGTGGTTAACCGTGCCGTAATTGGCGGCCCACATCACACCGGCAATGGCCGCCAAAATAGCGCCAATAATGAAGGTGGCTGAAATGACCACGTCAGGGCGAACACCCATCAGCGCCGCTACGCGCGGGTTCTCGGCTGTGGCACGCATAGCGCGGCCCAGGCTGGTGCGGTGCACTACATACATCAAGATGGACAACGCGATGCAGGTGGTAGCCAAGATGATAATTTGCGTTTGCGTGATCACCGCGCCGCCAATTTCATAAGGCACTCGGGCTAGCAAGTTAGGGTAGGGCTTGTAATTAGGCTTCCAGATGATCATGGCCAGGGTTTGCAGCAAGATGCTCATGCCTATCGCACTGATCAGCGGGGCCAGCCGGGGGCTGTTGCGCAAGGGGCGGTAGGCCACTTTTTCAATAGTGAAGTTCAGCACCGCACACACGATGCAAGAGATGATGAGCGCCAGCAGCAAGATAGCCCAGCCGGGTGTGTCGGGGGCTGACTCTTTCATCATGCCGATGATGCTCCAGCTGGTCAAAGCGCCCACCATGAGCACTTCGCCGTGGGCAAAGTTAATGAGGTTAATAATGCCGTACACCATGGTATAGCCGAGGGCGACTAGGGCGTACATACTGCCAAGAACCAGACCGTTGATGATCTGCTGCAGCAAAATTTCCATTGAACATTCTCCAAAACTGTATCGCCAGTATGACGGGGTAGGCCTGGTTAGGCAAACCATCGCAGGCAAAATAACTGGCTAGCAAAAAACCCGCCAATGGTTGACTTGTGGTCGCATTGCGCGGGTTGGTGGTGGATTGTAGCCAAGGCGATGGGCTTTCTTTCCCCTAGCTTGCGGTGCTCTGGCGGGGTTTACCCCAGTGAAAAAGCGCTTATCAGCAGCATTAGCCTTCTATTAGTTACGCTGATGATTGAGTTTTTTGAGTTCACGTAACTTATCAGCAATTTTAATTTCCAGGCCGCGCTCTACAGGCTGATAAAACTTTTCTGTCATGCCGTCTGGCAAATAAGTCTCACC
This sequence comes from Polaromonas sp., assembly GCA_043747295.1. Taxonomy (GTDB): domain Bacteria; phylum Pseudomonadota; class Gammaproteobacteria; order Burkholderiales; family Burkholderiaceae_C; genus JAAFIP01. The sequence goes on from JAYTPK010000100.1 coordinate 5,826, forward strand.
TGCGGCAAAGCCGCCTTCTTCGTCGTGCGCATAACGGTAGCCTTTGCCCCAGTCCATGTCTTTCATCATCTTGGTGGGGGCGTTGCGCAGGTGCATGGGCACGGGGCGGGTGCCGTCTTTTTTGATGAAGGCTTTTACCTCGTTAAACGCTTTGTAAATGGCGTTGCTTTTTGGTGCAATGGCCAAATAGACCACACATTCGGCCAACGCCAGCTCGCCCTCGGGGCTGCCTAAGCGCTCGTACACCTGCGCTGCGTCGAGCGCAATGTGCAGCGCGCGTGGGTCGGCCAAGCCAATGTCCTCCACTGCCATGCGTATCAAGCGGCGCGCCATGTATTTAGGCTCGGCCCCACCGTCCAGCATGCGCACCAGCCAGTACAGCGCAGCGTCAGGGTCGCTTCCGCGCACGCTTTTGTGCAGCGCGCTGATGGTGTCATAAAACTGCTCGCCACCTTTGTCGTAGCGGCGCATACGCTCGCCCAGCACTTTGGTGAGCCAGGCATCGGTGATGGGGTTGACCTTTTCTTTATCAGCGGCTACCAGCAGAGTTTCTAGCGTGTTCAGTAGGCGGCGTGCATCGCCATCAGCATAGGCAACAAGTTTGTCAGATGCTATATTTTCTATAGCTATAGATGTAATAGATACTTGGACTTTAGCCAGTATTTGCACTAAATCAGCGGTTTGCAGGCTTTGCAGTACGTACACGGCTGCGCGCGACAGCAGCGCAGAGTTGACCTCAAAGCTAGGGTTCTCAGTCGTGGCACCGATAAAGGTGAACAGGCCACTTTCCACATGCGGTAAAAACGCATCTTGCTGGCTTTTGTTAAAGCGGTGCACTTCGTCTACGAACACAATGGTGCGCCGGCCTGCGCTAGCACCTGGCGTCCCCAGCCCACGCCAGATGGTGGCCTGTTCTACCGCCTCACGAATATCTTTGACCCCACCCAATGTGGCGCTGATGGTGATGAAGTGCGCATCAAACGCATCGGCCATCAGCCGCGCAATGGTGGTCTTGCCGACACCCGGCGGCCCCCACAAAATGCAGCTGTGCGGCACGCCACTTTCAAACGCCACCCGCAGCGCCATGCCTTCACCCAGCAAGTGCTGCTGACCGATCACCTCGCCCAGCGTTTTGGGGCGTAGGCGCTCGGCTAGCGGGGTGTGGGTTGAGGTCATTGGTTCGATTGTAGGCGGCTATTTAAATGGATTTTTTTAATTGGGGTCAGATCAAATTTATCACAATCCGATAAAATCCCTGCATGGCCCGCCAACCCCGCTTAACCGTTCCCCACTACCCGCACCACATCATCCAGCGGGGCAATAACAAGCAGGCTATTTTTGCCGCACCCGCTGATTACCAAGCCATGCTGGGCTTGCTGCTAGAGGCGTCTAGGCAGCATAAGTTGGCGATTCACAGCTATGTGCTGATGACCAATCACCTGCACTTGCTGGCTACGCCGCAAGACGATGTGGGCTTGCCGCTGATGATGCAGCAAGTGGGCCGCAGTTATGTGCGCTGGTTTAATAAAGCGCAGGGCCGCACGGGCACGCTGTTTGAGGGACGCTATAAAAGTACGCTGATTCAGACCGAGCGCTACTTGCTGGCCTGCATGGCCTATATCGACCTGAACCCTGTGCGCGCGGGCATGGTGTTGCAGCCGCAAGACTACCTGCACAGTAGCTACGCGCATTACGCCGGTTTGCGTAGCGACCCGCTGATCACGCCGCACTCGCAGTTTTGGACGCTGGGCAACACACCGTTTGCACGCGAGGCGGCTTATGTTGACCTGGTGCAAACTGGGCTGGGCGGCTCTGATATGCGCGCCTTGACCAATACCAGCCTGCGCAGCTGGGCCTTGGGGGATGAGCAGTTTTTGGCTGACCTTGAGCAGCGCAGCCAAAGGCGGGTGCGGCCAGGGCTGAAGGGCAGACCGGTGAAAGCGCCTGTGCCTGCTTCTACAGCCTTGAAATAGCGAAATTAGGTATTAAATCGACTTATAGTCCAAGCATTCATTAGCTTTATTGCTATTAATTTTGATATGTCCCTATTTAAAATCACCTTAAACTTGAAGGCAATTTAAATTTGATCTGACCCCATTTAAAAGGTTTGGATAATTTGCTGCGCTGCACTAAAATCAGCATCCCTTTTGGATAACTGGAGAAGCACATGGGTGCATTGGATAAAGAGATTGCAGCGGCAGTAGCGGGTGGCTTGTACCAGCCGGGTAGTGAGAAAGACGCTTGTGGCGTGGGCTTTGTGGCGCATGTCAAAGGCGCTAAATCGCATGCGATTATCCAAAACGGGCTCAAGATTTTAGAAAACCTGGACCACCGGGGTGCTGTGGGTGCTGACGAGCTGTGCGGTGATGGCGCGGGCATTTTGATTCAGCTGCCGGACGACTTTTACCGTGAAGACATGGCTAAAGCCGGCATTGAGCTGCCAGCACCCGGTGAATATGGCGTGGGCATGATCTTTTTGCCTAAAGAGCATGCCTCGCGCTTGGCTTGTGAGCAAGAGCTCGAACGTGCCGTCAAAGCTGAGGGCCAAGTAGTGATTGGCTGGCGCGATGTGCCGGTGAACCGCGATATGCCGATGTCGCCTTTTGTCCGCGAAAAAGAGCCGATTATTCGCCAGATTTTTATAGCACGCGGTGCGGATGTGACCGTGCCAGACGCGCTAGAGCGCAAGCTGTATGTCATCCGCAAAACTGCCAGCGCAGCGATTCAAAACCTCGGTTTAAAGCACAGCAAAGAATATTACGTGCCGTCGATGAGCTGCCGCACAATGGTGTACAAAGGCCTGCTGCTGGCCACGCAAGTAGGCGAGTACTTTTTAGATTTGCAAAACGCCAAGTGCGTGTCGGCACTCGCCTTAGTACACCAGCGCTTTTCAACCAACACCTTCCCCGAGTGGCCATTGGCCCACCCGTACCGCTACGTCGCCCACAACGGCGAGATCAACACCGTGCGCGGCAACTTCAACTGGATGCGTGCGCGTGAAGGCGTGATGAAGTCGCCCGTGCTGGGCGATGACCTCAAAAAGCTCTACCCCATTAGCTTTGAAGGCCAGTCGGATACCGCCACGTTTGATAACGCGCTTGAGTTGCTCACCGCCGCTGGCTACCCCATTAGCCATGCCATGATGATGCTCATGCCCGAGCCTTGGGAGCAGCACACGCTGATGGACGAGCGTCGCCGTGCGTTTTATGAATACCACGCCTCGATGATCGAGCCCTGGGATGGCCCAGCCGCCATTGCCTTTACCGATGGCCGCCAGATTGGTGCCACGCTAGACCGCAACGGCCTGCGACCAGCACGCTATATTTTGACGGATGATGACTTGGTCGTTTGCGCATCCGAGGCTGGCGTGCTGCACCATATCCCTGAGAGCAAAATCGTCAAAAAATGGCGCTTGCAGCCCGGCAAAATGTTCTTGATCGACCTGGAGCAAGGCCGCTTGATTGACGACGAAGAACTCAAAAGCCAGCTGGCTAACAGCAAACCCTACCGCCAGTGGATTGACGAAGTGCGCATCCGCTTGGACGATATTGCGGTTGCACCAGCAAACTCCGTTCGCCCTGAGCTTGTCGAAGGGCGCGCGATGGCTTCGACAAACTCAGCCCGAACGGATGGCGCTAGTCAGTCGGCTATTTCTCTGTTAGACCGCCAGCAAGCGTTCGGCTACACCCAAGAAGACTTGAAGTTCTTGATGGCCCCCATGGCCGCTAACGCCGAAGAAGCCACCGGTTCTATGGGCAACGACAGCCCACTGGCCGTGCTGTCCGATAAAAACAAGCCGCTGTACAACTACTTTAAACAGCTGTTTGCCCAGGTGACTAACCCGCCGATTGACCCGATCCGTGAGCAGATTGTGATGTCGTTGGTCAGCTTTATTGGCCCTAAGCCTAATTTGCTAGACATCAACGCCGTCAACCCGCCGCTGCGCCTGGAAGTCAGTCAACCCGTACTCGACTTTAACGATATGGCCAAGCTGCGCGACATTGCTGCGCACACACGCGGCAAGTTCAAAAGCTACACGCTCGACATTACCTACCCCGCAGCCTGGGGCCGTGAAGGTGTGGAAGCCAAATTAGCATCTTTGTGCGCCGAGGCGGTAGACGCTATCAAGAGTGGCCACAACGTGCTGATCGTGTCAGACCGCGCCATGGACTCAGTGCGTGTGCCCGTGCCCGCATTGTTAGCTTCATCGAGCATTCACCAGCACTTGGTCAAAGCCGGTGAGCGTTGCAACGCAGGCTTGATTGTGGAGACCGGCAGCGTGCGCGAAGTGCACCACTTTGCCCTGCTGGCAGGATATGGCGCAGAAGCCGTTCACCCGTACCTGGCACTAGAAACGGTGATTGAGCTGACCCGTCACACCAAAGATATCGACGCTGACAAAGCCGTCTACAACTTTGTCAAAGCCGTGGGCAAGGGCCTGAACAAAGTGATGTCCAAAATGGGCATCAGCACCTACATGAGCTACTGCGGTTCGCAGATTTTTGAAGCCGTCGGTTTGGACAAACCCTTCGTTGACAAATACTTCTACGGCACCGCCAGCCAAGTGGGCGGCGTAGGTGTGTTTGAGATTGCTGAAGAAGCCATCCGCGTGCACGCAGCAGCGTTTGGCAATGATCCGATTTTAGAAAGCATGCTCGAGCCCGGCGGCGAATACGCCTGGCGCGTGCGCGGCGAAGACCATATGTGGACGCCCGACGCGATAGCCAAGCTGCAGCACGCCACCCGCGCCAACAACGCGGCCACGTACAAAGAATATGCGCAAATCATCAACGACCAAAGCAAACGTCACCTGACCTTGCGCGGTTTGTTTGAGTTTAAATTTGACCCCGCCAAAGCGATCAGCATTGACGAAGTCGAATCGGCAAAAGAAATTGTTAAACGCTTTGCAACTGGCGCCATGTCTTTGGGCTCAATTTCTACCGAAGCGCACAGCACGCTGGCCGTGGCGATGAACCGCATTGGCGGCAAGAGCAACACGGGCGAGGGCGGTGAAGACCCATTGCGTTACCGCGCTGAGATGGATGCTGCAAAAAGTGAAAACGCCAAGAATGGCGTGCCCGCAGGCACAGGCAAGCGCTTTATCCCCGTTATCAAAGCAGGCGACAGCATCGGCACCAGCTTGGGCGAAGGCCGCATCGTGTCTGACATCCCCTTGCAAGCAGGCGACTCGCTGCGCAGCAAGATCAAGCAAGTGGCCTCTGGTCGCTTTGGTGTAACGGCCGAATACCTGGTATCGGCTGACCAAATTCAAATCAAAATGGCGCAAGGTGCCAAGCCTGGCGAGGGCGGCCAGCTGCCCGGTGGCAAGGTTTCGGACTACATCGGCCAGCTGCGTTACAGCGTGCCCGGTGTCGGCCTGATTAGCCCGCCACCTCACCACGATATTTATTCGATTGAAGATTTAGCGCAGCTGATTCACGATTTGAAAAACGCTAACAGCGCAGCTGACATATCGGTCAAGTTGGTGAGCGAAGTAGGCGTGGGCACGGTAGCCGCAGGTGTCGCTAAGTGCAAGGCCGACCACGTAGTGATCGCAGGGCACGACGGCGGCACAGGCGCGTCGCCATTGTCTTCAGTCAAGCACGCTGGCACGCCATGGGAACTGGGCTTGGCCGAAACCCAGCAAACGCTGGTGCTCAACCGTCTGCGTGGCCGCATACGCGTGCAAGCCGACGGCCAAATGAAGACTGGCCGCGATGTGGTGATTGCCGCGCTGCTGGGCGCTGACGAAATGGGTTTTGCCACCGCACCGCTGATTGTCGAAGGCTGCATCATGATGCGCAAATGCCACCTCAACACCTGCCCTGTGGGCGTGGCCACGCAAGACCCGGTGCTGCGCGCCAAGTTTCAAGGCAAGCCTGAGCATGTGGTCAACTATTTCTTCTTTGTAGCTGAAGAAGTGCGTGGCCTGATGGCGCAACTGGGCATTAAAAAGTTTGACGATTTGATTGGCCACGCTGAGCTGCTCGATACTCAAAAGGGCATTACGCACTGGAAAGCCAAGGGCCTGGATTTCAGCCGCATTTTTTACCAAGCTGATTTGCCAGCCGACGTGCCGCGTAAGCATGAAGGCGTGCAAGACCATGCGCTGAACAAAGCGCTGGATTTGAAGCTGATTGAAAAAGCCCGCCCTGCGCTAGACAAAGGCGAGAAGGTGCACTTTATCGAGCAAGCACGCAACGTCAACCGCTCGGTGGGCGCCATGCTGTCGGGCGAAGTGGCCAAGCGTTATGGATCCAAAGGCTTGCCCGATGACACCATCCGAATTCAGCTTGAAGGCACGGGCGGCCAGTCGTTTGGCGCG
>JAYTPK010000101.1:0-3586 GCA_043747295.1 Polaromonas sp.
GACGCAAAAGCAAAATCACCAAAGCACGCTGTTTGACGATGGCACCGCCCGCGTGCGCTCAGCCAAGCTGATGCAGGCCATGGACGCAGTCAACGCCACGTGGGGGCGCGGCACACTGCGCATAGGGTCGATGGGCACCGCTGCCACCACGCGGCATTGGGCCATGCGCTCTGGCAACCGATCAGCCCGGTACACCACCCATTGGGGCGAGCTGCCGTGTGCAAGCTAGGTGCAAGTTAAGTGCAAACCCAACGTACTTTAAAAATTATTTACTATAAATTTAATAGCTGGTTGAGTAGTAAATACTTGGACTTCAAGGCTATTTGAATGGTAATAAGCAACCGCACAGAGGCTAACCATTGCTATGTCATTAATCTCAATTTTTTAAATTAAGCATTTAACTGTACATGTAAACAGTTAAAGTAAAGGCGCGCAAAAGCTATTTTTAACCCAGTTTTGTAAACCATGGATTACAATAAAAATGCTAACTATTGAACGCACTGCGCTGTTTGACAAATGGCTGCAAACCCTCAAAGACACTGTAGGCAAGCACCGCATACAAGCAAGGCTAGACATGCTAGCCTTAGGACATTGGGGAGACTGCAAGCCCGTAGGCGAGGGCGTAACTGAACTTCGACTACACACCGGGCCGGGCTACAGGTTGTATTGCTGGCAAGACGGTGCAGTCATAGTGGTGGTGCTGTGTGCAGGTGACAAAGCAACGCAGCAGCGCGACATTGCTGCAGCACAGCTTATGGCCAAGCTATTAAAGGCATCGGATCAACCCTCTACGGGAAAGGAAAATAAATGAACCCCGCAGCACGCGAACAATTAGGCATCACTCGCTATGACTCTGCCGACTATCTGCAAACTCAGCAAGACATGGCCCAATACTTTGATGCCTGCTTAAAGATGGGCGAGCCTGCGCTGATACAAGAGGCACTAGGCGCCATAGCCCGAGCGCGCGGCATGGGCCAACTGGCCAAGGACACTGGGCTTACCCGCGAGGGCCTGTACCGCTCACTGTCGGCACAAGGCAACCCCGAGTTCTCCACCATCATGCGCGTCATCTCTGCGCTGGGCTTAACGCTGCACACGGTAACTACAACTAAGTAAGTTTTGGTACTACAAATTCAATAGCTGCTTGAGCAGTAAGTACTTGGGCTACAGGGCTATTTGCATATTAAAAACGGGCTCTAGCGCTTCTTTTTGGGTTTGTCCGCAGGCAACAGGCTGGTCAGGCGCTGGTATAGCTCAAACAGGTAGGCTACGCGCTCAGCGTCGGTGGCGTAGGCTTTTTTGCCGGGGTGCACTGCGTCTTGGGCATAGGCTGCGTCTACGGCGGCGTCTAGCTTTTGGTGCGCTTTGACCAAGGCGGGCGGCATGGTGAGTGGGTCGTACAGGTCAGCCAGCGAGCTGCCAGGGAACTGGGCGCGCGCGTCGAGCACGGCTTGTTGTGTGCGTTTATCGTCTACAAAATCTGCCTTGCCCGTGCCTTCAGCGTAGCTGGTTGCCAACTGGATGGCTTCCAACATTTGATCAAGATAGTCAGGCAGGCGGTTTTGTGTCATACGGGCAGTGCACTTGCCACTACTTGAGCACGAAACTTGATTGGCAAATCAGCTGGTGTGAGTACATCTACATGCACACCCAAAATACGTTCTAGCTCTACTTGCAAGCCGCCAAGGTCAAACAAGGTAGTGTCAGGTAGAGGGTCTACCAAAATGTCTAGATCGCTTGAATCGGTGTCTTGACCTCTGAGCGCAGAACCAAACACCCTTGGGTTGGCTGTGCGAAAACGCAGCACCGCATTGCGTACGTCGGTACGGTGTGAGCTAAGGGCTAGGGAGGGGCACATAGTGTATGAGCTTTAAACTATTTTTCTGCCTGTTGCGTAGAAATGCAGCATTTTCGAGCTGCAATAAAAAACCACCCGAAGGTGGCTTGTGGTTGATGCGCTTGGTGAATACGTTGGTTGGATTTAAACCAAGTTCAGCGTCACATCAATATTGCCGCGCGTCGCGTTGGAGTATGGGCACACCACGTGGGCTTTGTTGATCAGGTCTTGGGCAGCGGCGCGGTCCATGCCGGGGATGCTGATGTCGAGTTTGACCTCAATACCAAAACCGTTGGGGATTTGGCCAATGCCTACTGCGCCCGACACTTTGGTGTCGGCAGGCACGGTGATTTTGGCCTGACCTGCGACAAACTTCATCGCACCTAAAAAGCAGGCGCTGTAGCCAGCGGCAAACAATTGTTCAGGGTTGACTGCGCCGCCTGCACCGCCCATTTCTTTGGGCACGCCCAGTTTTACGTCCAGCAGTCCGTCGCTGCTGGCTGCGTGGCCGTCGCGGCCACCAGTGGCTGATGCATGGGCGGTGTAGATTACTTTTTCTAATGACATGGTGATTTCCTTTGAAGGGTGAAAGATTGTTGATAAATGCGACTGCTGATTTTATGTCGGCTAGCGCATGCGTGTTGTCTCAAGGTTGACCACATCTGTGCAGAAGTAACTTGGTGAACAGGTAACTTGGTGTAGAAGTAAAAAAGCCACCCAAAGGTGGCTTTTGCTTAAGAGCAAACTAAATTACTTAGCGTGCTTGCCGATCAGGCCAGCCATCTCGAACATGGACACTTGTGCTTTGCCGAATACTTCTTTCAGCTTAGCGTCAGCGTTGATCATGCGCTTGTTGACTTTGTCTTGCAGGTTGTTTTTCTTGATGTACACCCACAGCTTGCTCACGATTTCGGTACGTGGCAATGCTGCTGCGCCGACTACGGCTTGCAGTGCTGGGCTCAGGGTCAATGCCTTCATGAAGGCAGCGTTAGGTACGCGCTTTTTTGCTGGGGCTTTTTTAGCAGCCACTTTTTTAGCAGGAGCAGCTTTCTTCGCAGGTGCAGCCTTCTTGGCAGGAGCAGCTTTCTTTGCAGGGGCGGCCTTCTTAGCAGGTGCCTTCTTAGCAGCTACAGCTTTTTTCGCTGGAGCGGCTTTCTTTGCTGCTACAGCTTTTTTCGCTGGAGCGGCTTTCTTTGCAGCAGGTTTCTTTGCCGCAGCTTTTTTCGCAGTTGCCATGATTGATATCCTTCTATTTAAGTTAATTAACTGTCAGTGACTTCAGTTACCTCACTAACAAAACGGATGCTACTGTAAAAGTAGCGTTTGCTCCAGTGAAAAATCACGTTTTTTGCAAATTATTTTGTGCGGTTTGGTTGCACTGGTTTGCGCGGTGCATACAGGTGCGCGCCAAGGGCTACTGTTTTAGCTTGGCTGCAAAGATCAAAACTAAGCCGCCTAAGATCACGCCAGAGGCAAACCATTCGCCGCCGTTGACGATTTCGCCGCCCAAAACTACGCCCAGCAGCAGCGCAATCACGGGGTTGACGAACGCATAACTGGTGGCCAAAGCGGGCGATGCATTGGCCAGTAAATACAGATACGCGCTGAACGCCACGAGCGATCCAAACACCACCAGATATAGCCATGCCGCAGCGGCCAGCGGCTGTGGTGGCCAATAAAATTGTTCACCTAAAACCATAGCAATCACCATTAAAGTCGCGCCACCACACAACATTTCGCTAGCAAAGC